>CAMNOS010000051.1 GCA_946546925.1 uncultured Butyrivibrio sp. | reverse complement strand
AATCTCATCACCGAGCTTACGACCATAGTCAGTGAGAACAGGAAGGTTGTGGAGGAGTCTGAGAGCATAGACATTGAAAAGACCAAAGAGGAGCAGCATAAGCTCAAAGACCGTCAGCAGGAGCTTATTGAAGAGGGCGAGACAGTGGCAGGGCGCCTTGACAGCAACAAGAGGACCAGGAGCAACATTGTGGCAAGGGCCTCATCCATGGCTGATATTGAGAAAAAGCTGTCATGGGTGAAGACTCTCTCTGACACAGCAAGCGGCAAGATCAGTGGCAAGGATAAGGTTATGCTGGAGACCTATGTACAGATGACATATTTTGACAGGATCATCAGAAGGGCCAACCTGCGTCTCGTGACCATGTCAGGTGGACAGTACGAGCTGGTGCGCCTCAAGGAAGCTGACAATGTAAAGAGCCAAAGTGGACTGGATCTTGGAGTTATTGACTACTACAACAATACCACCAGAAGCGTCAAGACTCTTTCAGGCGGTGAGTCCTTTATGGCATCGCTGTCCCTGGCCCTTGGTCTTTCGGATGAGGTGCAGTCTTCAGCCGGTGGCATCAGGATAGATACAATGTTTGTGGATGAGGGCTTTGGTTCCCTTGACCCGGATGCTCTGGACATGGCCTACAAGGCCCTTGCGGGACTCATTGAGGGCAACCGTCTTGTGGGTATCATTTCCCATGTGTCGGAGCTCAAGAACAAGATCGACAGACAGATTGTGGTTACCAAGGAAAAGAGCGGCGGCAGCAGGGTGGAACTGGTGTGAGACAGCCGGGGATACAATGACGCAGAGCCTCTATGACTTCACTCCTCATAGCACAGCAGTATCGTCACCACAGTACCACCGTCAGAGACCCTGTTTACTGTTACGCCGGCATTCTCACCGCAGAACAGTTTTATTCTGCGGTTCACGTTCCTGAGGCCAATGCTGTTGAACTTATCGTTCTTTTCGTTGATATAGTCGTTGAGACTCTCAAGCTTGTCGGCAGGGATTCCTGCGCCATTGTCGGACACCTGTATCTCATATGTTCCGCGGCCTTTTCTTTGGCCTGTTATCCTTATGAGACCTCCGGATCTTACGGTGCTCATGCCGTGGTAGATGGCATTTTCCACTACCGGCTGAAGAATGAGCTTTGGAGTCTGGAGGGACAGCAGTGATGGATCAATATCAGTCTCAAGACTATACTGGTTCCTGAAGCGATATTCCTGCAATGAGAAGTACTGCTTGACATGGTTGACCTCATCCCCGAGACTTACCGGGAGGTTTAAGTCACTTATGCTGTAGCGGAGTATTGCGCCAAGGGATGCAGCCATATCCGCTGTTATGTCATCGTCGTTGATGGTGGCCATCATTGATATGGACTCCAGGGTATTGTACAGGAAGTGAGGATTTATCTGGGACTGCAGCATCTGAAGTTCAAGCTCATTGGCATTGATCTTCTCAAGGTACACTTCCTTTATCAGTGAGTTGATCCTGTCTATCAGGGAGTTATAGCTGTTAGCAAGGCGCCCTACTTCATCCTGGGTCTCAAGCTTTACGTGATTTGTAAAATCACCGTCCTCAGCCATCTTCATCATTGATGAGAGAAGCGTTATGGGAGCCACTACCTGCCTGATGGCAAAGAGGGTGATGAGCAGCACAGCAAAGATGATGACTATGAGCTGAATGAAGTTAACGAACTGTATCCTGGTAAGACCTCCCAACAGTTCATCGGAAGGTGCAAGGCTGACGACTCTGATCCCGAATCTGTCTGACTGGCGGCTTGTGGCATAGAAGGAGCGACCGCCAAGCCTGCATTTGTAAAAGGTTTCCGGAGTGTTTTCGGGGATAGCCGCAATGGGACTGTCGGAAGCGAGAGTATGAGCCGTAATCTCTTTGGCCGAATCATAGATGCAGTGATCTCCCATCATGATGAGCCTTCTGTGCCCCGGGCTAAGCGAGGCCTCGCTGCACAGTTCCTGAAGATAGGTGACTTCGGTATTGACAATGAGGATTCCTATCACCGATCCTGTCTTTAACTGCACAATGCCTCTTGCGACACCGAAGACATATACCGGCTTAAGGTTGTCGTTTACAATATTCGGGAGCTCGTAGGTCGTAACTAAGACGGGCTTTCCGAACTTGTCTATTGCTTCATGGAACCAGTCCTCATCTGTCGGATCAAAGGGCGAGTAGATTGCGTACTTGACCTTGTAATCCGCATCTCCGCTGTTGCTGAAGATGTAGCAGGAGTTTACTTCATTCTTATAGGTCATTATCTGCTCAAAGATCTGTTCGTTCTGTCTCTGGAACTCATAGCTGTTGTCACCCTCTGCATTGAAGCGGTCAAGAAGCGACATGTAGGCTGAGTCATTGATCTTGTAGGTCAGGGGAATCTTGGTGACGTTGGCTATGTCTGAAATGTACCCGTCAATCTTTTCCAGAAGCTGTTCGTTGCTGCTGTTGTGAACGGCAAAGTAGGTGTCGAGCCTCTCTCTGGTGTAGAGATTTGCGGAAAAGAGTATGGATCCGGTCAGCAGAATAAAGGCCAATACGATGATCAGCGTGAACTTTACTGCTATTGAAAGATTTCTGTAGAAGAAAATGATTTTTTTCATATGTTTTATTTCAATGTTTGGAGGTTTTTCGATTATAATCGTAATTATAGATACGGTGCTTTGTCAACACAAGGATGAGCATAATAGGAACAGCCTGTGCTGCAAAGCGGAGAGTTTTTAATCCGGAGAAGCGCATGAATATCTTGCTGGTGGACGATGATGAAGTCATCCGCATGGGAATGAGAAAGTTAATAGAAAGAGCAGGCAAAGACTGGACTGTTTGCGGAGAAGCTTCTGACGGTGCCATGGCGCTGGAGATGCTGGATGATGGGATGGAAGCGGATCTGATTATCTGCGATGTGAGGATGCCCATCATGGACGGCCTGGAGCTGGCAGAGACCATCAGGAATAAAAGAGAGTATTCTCCCAAGATCATCATGCTCAGCGGCTTTAATGACTTTGAATATGTGCGAAGCGCCTTTATGAACGGAGCCTGTGATTATATATTAAAGCCCTTCAAAAAAGACGACTTTATTGCTCTCATCCAGAGGATGGAAAATCAGATAAACGAGGAGCAAAGGACCAGGCAGAGCGTAGACAGGAACAGGGATTTCCTGCGGTCTGAAGTGCTAAAGAGCCTGGCACAGTGCACAGATGGATCTGCAGAGGAAGGGATCAGACACCTTCAGGAACTGGGAATTGAGACGTTGGACAAGGACTTCTGTGTCATAAGCATAGCGGCCGATCAGTATTTCAGGCAGTTTTCGCAGGTTGACCAGTATGAGAGCCTCTTGGATGAAGTACTCTCACGGACCTTGGAGTTTATCGAGGCTGACAGAAGCGGTTTCAGCGTTGTGAACTGCATTATTGGGCAGGAAATACTGCTGCTTTGCTTTGGAGAAGGCTCCGATAATCTTAAGCTCTTTTCCAAAAAGCTCTTTGAACACTTAAACAGTACTGACACTGAGAATTCAGTTACCATGGGGATAAGTGGGATATACAGACAGGCTGCAGAGCTTCCCATTGCCTTTTCTCAGGCCGGGGAAGCGGTTATGGCAAGGTTCTATCTGGGGCAGAAGCAGTACATAGAGTACGATGCCGTAAAGGGCAAGTCTGCGGATATCCAGTACGACATCACACCCTGCGTAAACAGTCTTGTCCACTACATAACCCTGGGGGACTACATGGGTGCCAGGGAGGTCCTGGACCGGGTGTTCATGGATCTTAGCTACTGCCATGCAGACATGTTCAGGAAATATATGCGCAGCATAGTGGACATGCTGTCCATGCGAATTGAGGCCTTTGGCAGCTTTTTCTCACAGGAGGCAGCACAGGCAGTGTATTATATCGACTACCTGAACACCTACAGGGAACTCAAGACTTACATGAATACCCTGATAAAGAGCGGAATTGAGTTTATAAGCTCAGAGAAGGACAAGAGGAGTGAAAAGAGGATTGAGCTGGCCAGGCAGTACATGGAAAGCCACTACTGCGAGCCCCTAAGTCTCAACGATATCGCAGATTACGTCGAGCTGAACCCGTCATATTTCAGCAACCTGTTTAAGACTGAGACAGGGATCAATTTCTCTGAATACCTTTTGAATATCAGGATGAACAAGGCAAAAGAGCTCCTGAGGGACCCCAAGATCAGGATATATGAGATAGGAAACCTGGTGGGGTATGATGATGCTGTGAGCTTTGGAAGGGCCTTTAAAAAGAAGTGGGGTATATCCCCTAAAGAATACAGAAACATGGTTTACTAAAAATATGCAGTACTTTTGATTTTCCAAAAAAATGTAGAGGAATCAAAAGTACTGCTGTTTTTTTGGCGGGCTTTGGTTGCTATACTTGGATTATCAAATGGAGGACAAAAAAATGTTTGGAGCAATTGAAGCAGGCGGAACAAAAATGGTTGTGGCAGTGGGAGATGAAAAGGGCAATATATTAAGCTCGGGGAGCATAGCGACCACGACACCGGATGAGACAATTCCAAAGATCCTGGATTTCTTTAAGGATCATGATATAGAGGCTGTTGGAATCGGAGCTTTCGGTCCGGTATGCCTGGACAGGACTTTGCCGGATTACGGCAGGATAGGTCAGAGCCCGAAGCTGTCATGGGTTGGCTTTTCATGGATCGATGCCTTTAAAGACACAGGCTATGATGTTGTGATAGACACAGATGTCAATGTTGCAGCTCTTGGAGAAGCTGTATACGGAAGCGGCAGGGGACTTGACGATGTCATATATGTGACCATCGGAACGGGCATAGGCGTTGGTGTATACCTTGGCGGTAAGCTCCTTCACGGAATGCTTCACCCTGAGGCAGGGCACATCTTAATTGAGAGGAATGCATCCGACACCTTTGAGGGAAGCTGCCCTTACCACAAAAACTGTTTTGAGGGACTTGCAGCAGGCCCGGCCATAGAAAAGAGATATGGAAAGAGTGCAGCTCTTCTTATTGATGATGATAAGGTCTGGGAGCTCGAGGCGGAGTACATCGCCAAGGCGCTTGAAGCATACATCTGCTGCTACTCGCCAAAGAGGATAATCCTCGGCGGAGGCGTCATGCATGTGGAAAAGCTCTTTCCCATGATAAGAAAGAAGACCAAGGAGTATCTCGGAGATTACATTAAGACTCCGGAGCTTGAGAATATTGACAGCTATATCGTGCCCGCAGGGTGCTGTGGAAGCCAGGGCATTAAGGGTGCACTTTACCTGGCGATAAAGTAAGTCAAAAATTTATATGTGATTAAGAATTACCACAAAATACAAGTCGCGACATGTAGTTATAGATCAAAAAGGAACACAGACACATTTAGTAATTGGGAGGATTTACCAAGATGAATCAGAGACATTTATCAATAATCCTGGCAGGCACTATGCTTGCAGGAGTAATAACAGGCTGCGGCAGCACAGAAAGTGCCGCGCCGGCAGAGAGCCAGGCGACTGCTCAGATAACGGAGACTGAAGCAGCAACGGCAGATACAGCAGAAACTGTAGGGGCGCTTTCAGGAACAATAACGGTGGCATCAAACAGAACCGATCTGGAGGAGAGACTTGCGCAGTACGCTCAGGCGTTTATGGATGAGAACCCCGGTACAACTGTTGAGTTTGAGACCATCAAGGAGTACGACGACGTGATCCCCACGAGGATCGCAGGCGGAGAGGCACCGGATCTGTTCTATGTGGTTGACCCCATCAACCAGGACACCTACAAGGACTACTTCCTGCCCATTGATGACCTGGAATTTACAGCTGACGACATTCTCTTTTACGAAAACGGAAGAGGCACCGACGGCAATCTGTATGTGCTTCCGCTGACAGTTTCCTACTGCGGAATGGTGTACAACAAGGCGGCCTTTGCCAAGGCAGGCGTTACAGATATTCCAAAGACCGTGGATGAGTTCATGGATGTGTGCGATAAGCTTGACAAAGCAGGAATAACCCCTGTTGGAACTGCGTTCAAGGATATATGGCCCATCTATGCATGGTGCGGCTGGGGTGAAGTTACACTGACTGCAGGCGACAACAGAGGCGAGAATAAGTATGCCCAGCAGGATGAGATCTACGATGATGTTATGCTCTCATCCATGAATATAGTAAGGGAGCTCTACAAGAAGGGGTATCTGGAGGATGATATCATGTCAGCTAACTGGGACCAGTTCAAGCTTGACCTGGCTCAGGGCAAGACTGCGATGCACTATTCAGAGACCTGGCTTCCCGCTCAGTTTGTAGAGCTTGGAGCAGATCCCAAGGACATCGGAATGTTCCCGTTCCCGGGGGCAAAGAACATCAAGGCCGGGGCAGGAAAGCAGTGGGGCATTTCCAAGGACACCGAAAATCCTGAGCTTGCCAAGGCATTCCTCACCTATATGCTCAAAAACCCTGTGGCAGATACCGACATTCCCTCCAACAAAAACATCGAGGTGAATGATCCCTTTGTTGCCGAGCTTTTGTCCTACGGCATAGAGCCACTTGAGCCAATCGTTGGTGATGCAACCTTCTCAAACATCAAGAACGACATTGAGCTTGACGGGCAGAAGTTCTTCCTGACCTACGTCATGGAGGAGAGCGATGAAAAGGCAGCAGCTCTTATCGCTGAGTGGAACGACAAGTGGGCAGCAGCCAGAGCCAATTACATAAACTAAAGAGCTAAAGAATTGCTGATAAAGTGGCAGTATTGCAACCCTACAGGCAATACTGCCATTTTTGCGCCCAAAAGAAAGGAAAAAAATGAAATCAAGAACGAAAGATAAGATCTATATAGTCGGTTTTCTTCTGATCCCCATGGTTCTTCTGGCTCTCTTTTCCTACTATCCTCTGATGAAGCTGATCCAGCTGTCCTTCACTGACTGGAACGGCATGTCTCGGGATCTTAAGTACATCGGGATCAGGAACTATCAGGATATCTTTTCACAAAAAGAGCTTTTTCAGACCTTTGGAAATAACATGGCCTATGTGATAACTGCGCTGATACAGCAGATTGCAGGGCTGTTTCTGGCAATTCTCCTTAACAGCAACATTAAGATGAAAACAACATTCAGGGCTATCCTCTTTATGCCTTACATCATAAACGGCGTTGCGGTTGCCTTCATGTTCAACTATATGTATGACTACTCCAATTCACCCATAAACTATATCCTGGGAAGTCTTGGCATTGAGGCGGTTCACTTTATCAGTAACAGCTACATGACCAACTTTGCACTGTCATTTATCAGCTTCTGGAAATATGTGGGCTGGACCATGGTCATTTACATAGCGGCCCTTCAGTCGATCCCCGGGGATGTGTATGAGGCGGCCAGGATCGACGGGGCGGGGTTCTTTCAGACCATTCGTTATATCACTCTTCCGAACATAAAGAAAATGCTGGAAGTATCACTGCTCCTTAGCCTCAACGGAGCGCTGCAGGTGTACTTCGAGCCTTTCCTGATTACAAAGGGAGGACCAAACGGCAGAACTGCTACCTTTATCAGCAAGTCCCTGGAACTTGCCTACAGCTACTCCAAGTACGGCAAGGCAGCCACTATGGGTGTGATACTGCTGTTCATGATCCTTGTGCTGGTGGCGGTCCAGAACCTGTTCCTAAAAGGAGATGAGTAGTCTATGATAAAAAGTAAAAAGGAAACACTTAAATCCACATTTATTATCAATAACAAACCCGGAAGGTGCCTGGTCTACCTTCTGATGATCTTCGGCATCATCGGAGTCTTTGCACCTCTCCTCATAGTCCTCAATGTGTCCCTTAAGACCAATGAGGAATACATGATGAAGGGAGTTATGACCCTTCCTGAGAACATGGGTAATATATCAAACTATGTGAGGGCATTCGTTGAAGGCAACTTCATTACCGGTTTCATGAATACGGCAATACTGGTTGTGGTATCTGTCCCTGTGACCATCATCATCGCATCTCTGGTGGCCTACACGCTGTCACGCTTTGAGTTCAGGGCAAGGAAGCTGGTGTATCTGGCATTCCTGATCCCGACCTTCATCCCGGGAATGACGGTAACTATCGCAACCTTCCAGGTGATAAAGTCACTTGGTGTATACAACACGCTTCTTGCGGGAATGATCCTGTACATCGGCACTGACATCATGCAGATCTATATCTTTTTGCAGTTCATCAACAACGTGCCCGTGTCGCTGGATGAGAGCGCAAGGCTTGACGGGGCAGGAAGGATAAGGATATACACCAGCATCATCCTTCCGCAGCTTAAGCCCGCCATAGCAACCACCGTGATACTTAAGCTCCTTGGCATATACAACGATTTCTTTACCCCTTACATGTACATGCCTAAGATCAAGACAGTGGCCACAAGTCTTTACTCCTTCTCCGGGGACAAGCTGGCGGAGTGGCCCCTTATGAGCGCAGCGATCATTCTGGTGGCCATCCCCACCATCATCATCTACATATTTTTACAGAGGCACATCATAAGCGGTGTTACCGACGGTGCCGTCAAATAGGGAGGTTTATATGTTAAGACAAAAGATTCTTGATTTTGAGCTAACAAGATCATCGGAGGAAAAGAGGTATCCCGTAAAGGTTCCCTGTTCAGTTCTGCAGACACTGCAGGAAAACGGCGTCATACCTGATCCCTTCGTGGATGACAACGAGAAGTATGCACTTAAGGTAATGGAAGAAGACTTTGAATATGAGGCAGCTTTTGAATGTGACAGCAAGGTCTTTGAAAGCAGGAAAAAGGTTCTGGTCTTTGAGGGAATAGATACCCTGGCTGATGTGTACTTAAACGGCGAGATGATATTAAAGACCATGAACATGCACAGAACCTACAGGGCGGATGTGACAGGGCTCATAAAGGAAAAAGAAAACAGGCTTAAGATTCTGTTCCACTCACCCCTTAAGTTTATCAGGCAGGCTTACAGCGAGTGTGAGTGCGATGGTTCGGAGGATGCAATGGAGGGCTTTGTGCACCTTCGGAAGGCCCACTACATGTTCGGCTGGGATTGGGGGCCAAGGATTCCTGACGCAGGACTTTTCAGGGATGTGATCCTTGAGGGAGTGGGCGCAGCGCGTATCTGCTCGGTAGGAGTTCATCAGAAACACAGCGATGGAATTGTGGATCTGACTCTTTTTATAGATGAAGAGGTAACAGGCGGCTGTGCATGTGATGGCGCAGCAAGGACCGAAGGGGATATCTCCTATGAGGTAACGCTTACGGATCCTGTGGGATGCATTGTATTTTCAGGAGAATACTTAAAGTGCAGCAGCATAAGAGTGGAACAGCCTATGCTCTGGTGGCCAAACGGTTTTGGAGAGCAGAACCTGTACACACTTAAGGTTGTGCAGAAAGCAGCAGGCACCGTAACTGATGAAGTGACAAAGAGGATCGGACTAAGGACCCTTACCGTCACCAGAAAGAAGGATCAGTGGGGTGAGAGTTTCTGCCACTGTGTAAATGGTGTGGATGTTTTTGCCATGGGTGCAGACTATATTCCGGAAGATAATTACCTTGGAAGGATGAACGCAGACAGGACGCGAAGACTCCTTACAGATTGCAGGGATGCCAACTTTAACTCCATAAGAGTCTGGGGCGGGGGCTTCTTTCCCGGGGACGACTTCTACGACATTTGCGATGAGCTGGGACTCATGGTGTGGCAGGATCTGATGTTTGCCTGTGGTGTATACAACCTTACCGATGAGTTTGAGGATAATATCCACGCGGAGATAAAAGACAACCTCATCCGGATCAGGGACCACGCCTGCCTTGCCCTTATCTGCGGAAACAATGAGATGGAGATGTTTGTAAAAGAGGGACTCTGGGTCAAGACCCACAGGCAGAGGGCAGATTACATCAAGATGTATGAATATCTTTTTCCCAAGTGGGTAAAAGAATATGCTCCCGACGCAGTATACTGGCCTTCAAGCCCCTCATCAGGCGGATCCTTTGATGCACCAAATGATGAGAACAGGGGCGATGTGCACTACTGGTCTGTGTGGCATGACAATAAGCCCTTCACAGAATACCGCAAGCACTTCTTCAGGTATCTGTCGGAATTTGGCTTCCAGGCACTCCCTTCAGTTAAGACGCTTGAGACTGTCATCACAGATAAGAAGGATCTCAATCTCTTTTCCTACAACATGGAAAAGCATCAGAGGAATAAGTCTGCCAACTCCAAAATAATGCAGTACATGCAGGCCACCTTCAAGTACCCGACGGATTTTGAGACTCTCGTCTATGCATCACAGCTCCTTTCCGGTGAAGCCATCAAGTACGGTGTAGAGCACTTCAGGAGAAACCGCGGCAGATGCATGGGCACACTGTACTGGCAGCTCAATGACTGCTGGCCTGTGATAAGCTGGGCTTCCATCGACTACTACGGAAGGTGGAAGGCGCTTCACTACTTTGCCAAGAGGTTTTTTGCACCGCTACTTCTTAGCTGTCAGGAAACCAGTACCGTCAGTGAAGGCATTGAGATCAATTCCGAGAAGACGGCCTTTACACCTGCCATAAAGCTCAATGTCTCCAATGAGACCATGAAGGACAGGGTGCTTAACGTGGAGTGGGAGCTAAGGGACTTTCTTGGAAAAGAAATCTCTTCTGATATCTATGGAATAGAGACGAGTGGCAGCTTTGAAGTGACTGTCCCGGCCCTTTCTGCAGTGTGGCTCACAGAAAAGCACCTTCCGGGAATTGATATTTATACCGACTACGTCTCCTTCAGGGCTAAAGAAGATGGCAGGGTCATATCTGAAGGGAGCGTTCTGTTTGTTCCTGCCAAATACTTTGGCTTTGAGGATCCACATCTTGCGGTAGAAGCTGTTTCAGACAGACAGATAAGGGTGACGGCAGACTCTTTTGCCAAAAATGTTGAGATAAGAAACGAAGACGATGACCTGGTGCTCTCTGACAATTTCTTTGATATGAACCCCGGGGAGAGGGTTGTTGAGGTTGTACGGGGAAGGGCTGTAGGGCTCAGGGTGAGAAGCGTGTACGATATACGGTAATGTGACGGCGGCACAATGCGGTCATGGGCAGGGAAGTAAAAAGAACCGTCCTCTTGACTGCCATTGACTGCCCGGGTTACATGAAAAGGGAGAAAAATATGGCGATACTAAAACTTGCCCCGGCATGCAAGGACTACATCTGGGGCGGAGACAGACTGATCAAAAAATACGACAAGGGCTTTTCGGGAAAGCGCCTGGCAGAGACCTGGGAAGTCTCCTGCCACAAGGACGGGCTTTCCACCATCACTGAGGGAGACGGCTCCGGAGAGACCCTCAGGGATTATATAAAAGAAAAGGGCAGCAAAGTTCTTGGAAAGGACTGTGAGAAGTTCGGGGACTTGCCGATCCTCATTAAGTTCATCGATGCCAGGGACAATCTCTCGATCCAGGTTCATCCCGGAGACGGATATGCCAGAGAGCATGAAGGGGAAAACGGCAAGACTGAGATGTGGTACGTGGTGGACTGCGAGGAGGGAGCCTGCCTGTACTACGGCTTTAACAGGAAGGTCTCAAGAGAGGAGTTTAAAAGGCGCATTGCCGACAACACCCTGACGGAGGTCCTGAACAAGGTAAAAGTCAAAAAGGGAGATGTCTTTTTTATAGAATCAGGTGTCATTCACGCAATAGGAGCGGGGATCCTTGTGGCTGAGATACAGCAGAGCTCAAACGTCACCTACAGAGTCTATGACTACGGAAGGAAGGACAGGCATGGACATGAGAGGCAGCTCCACATTAAGGATGCTCTTGAAGTCACAAAGAGGGACAAGATGGAGAACGGCTACTCCTTTGGTCCGCACGTTGCCAAGTGCGACTACTTCACCGTTGACAAGATATATCTTGACGGCAGGACAATGCGAAGTATGAAAGGTTTTGTGGGCGATGAGTCATTTGTAAGCCTCCTTGTTATTGACGGGGGTGGTACAATTAGGCAGGGAGAGCAGTCAATTGATATAAAGAAGGGTGACAGTATCTTTATCTCTGCCGGCAGCGGCTCCTATGAAATGGAAGGAGAACTGGAAGGGCTCATGACCAGAGTCTGACGCATTATGAAAAGAGTCGATTTTGAAAAAGGAAGGACCTTAAATAATATTCTGGCCACCGCGCTTCCCATGCTGGTGGCCCAGATCATCAATCTTTTATACAACATAGTGGACAGGATCTATATAGCCCGCATCCCTGGGATCGGTACCATCGCTCTTGGGGCTGTGGGACTTTGTTTTCCCATCGTTATCCTGACAACGGCATTTACCAATATGTACGGCTCGGGAGGAGCGCCGCTCTTTTCCATGGCCAGGGGGCAGAAGAATGAGAAAAAGGCAAAAGAAATACAGAATACCTCCTTCTTTATGCTGATAGTCACGGGCTTTGTGCTGATGGCCTTTGGAGAGGTATTTGCCCGTCCGATACTCTCAGCCTTTGGCACCAGCGAAAGCGCCATGGTGTACGCCCTGCCTTATCTGAGGATCTATCTTATCGGAACAGTCTTTTCCATGATAGCAACGGGAATGAATCCATTTATCACAGCACAGGGCTTCGCCACAGTGGGCATGACAACAATAGTAGTGGGAGCCGTGGCCAACATTGTTCTTGATCCGATATTTATCTTTGTTATGGGAATGGGACCTGAAGGAGCGGCCATAGCCACGATAATATCCCAGGGACTGTCTGCAGCCTACGTACTGTGGTTCCTCTTTGGACACGGGACTGCACTGAAGGTCAGGCTAATAAGCTTTAAGGAGTTCGGGCAGAGCTTTGAAACTGCCAGGAGCATTGTGGGTCTTGGTACAGCCGCCTTTATCATGCAGTTCACCAACGCCGCAGTGCAGATCGCCTGCAACAACGTTCTGGCGGATGTGGGCGGAGATCTCTACGTGTCCATTATGACCATGGTCAATTCGGCAAGACAGATGATGGAGACGCCGATCCTTGCCATTTCAGAGGGCACATCCCCTGTCATCAGCTACAACTACGGAGCCAGGCGCCCGGACAGGATAAAGAAATCCATAGCTATAATGGTGGCCCTGGAGTTCGGTTATACCTTCATTGTATGGTTGTTTATCAGGCTATTCCCGGCAGCGGTAATCGGAGTGTTCAGCAATGATAAGACTATCCTGGCGGATGCAATCCCCGCCTTTAACCTGTATTTTTCAACCTTTATATTCATGACCTTTCAGCACTCGGGGCAGATTGTCTTCAAGTCCCTTGGCAGAAAGGGCCATGCCATATTCTTTTCACTGTTCAGAAAGGCATTTATCGTGGTGCCACTGACATATCTCTTGCCCTATGTATTTGGCATGGGAGTAGACGGAGTCTTTGCCGCTGAACCAATAAGTAATGTAATTGGTGGAACAGCTTGCTTTATTACTATGCTTATAACGGTAAAAAAGATGTTATAATCATATTGTGCTCGTAATTACGTTTATAAGGAGAATGCAATATGGCAAAAACTGAATTTGAAGAATTTATACAAAGTGAGATTGAAAGCCAGAAGGGCCTTTATGTTCCGCTGCAGGCAAGTCCTCTTGAGAGATTTCTGGTGACCAAGACCTCCTGTAAAAAGATACATCCCAATCCCGATGATGAATTCTGTTTTCCTGATGTAGGACCGAGCTACAGGATAATCTCTGAATATGAGAGCAAGATGAGGACTGCTATGGGCAACGGTTATCCTCCAATTGAGGAGCCTCTTATGGTTTCCAAGGTAAGCCCTGACGGATATATGCTGATTAACGGTCATCACAGATGGGCAGCAGCCATGAAGGTGGGGCTTAAGTCCGTGCCCATCAAGATTATCAACATGACTACTGATGAGGACATCAGGCGAATGATCGAGAATTCCAAGCATGACAAGAGAGTCACTGTGGATCTGGACGAAGTCGTGTTCAGAGATGCGAGCTACCCTTATCTTGAGAAGGCTCTGGGATTCCCCCACAATATGAAATTCAAGCAGAGAATGAGACTTGGTATACCTGCTCTTTTCCATTATCTCAATGCCCACGGCTATGACATCTGGGTTTATTCGGCTTACTTCTATTCGATTGATGACATAAGAAAATACTTCAAGTACTACTCAGTAACAGTTGATGGTATAATAACCGGAACCGCCAAGAAGAAAAAGGACGGTTCCGATGCGAGAAAAGACATGGACAAGCTGATCGCCAATAAATACGATACGACTGTCCATCTCGATAATGACCTTCTTCTTGTGACAAGAGGCAAGACAAAGGAATTTGACGAAATAACCATAGAGGATCAGGGAGAAAAGTGGTCCAAGAACGTTATGGAAGCTATTGATAAGATAGAGTAGGAGGGCGTTTATGATATTTTCGGGTGATGTGATGGAATTGGTCAGATCGCTGGCGGCATATATGTTAACCTCTGTTGGTTACTGGAAGATCTTTGAAAAGTGCGGTCTGAAGGGCTATTGGGGATTTGTGCCCCTTGCCAGAGAATATAATATATCACTGTGTGCCGACAGGGAAGAGGAAGGCCGTGTATATACCATTATCATGGCGGTTTCCTATCTGGCCTATGTGGTCAATATTGCCAAGCTGGAGAACCCAATTCTCCAGTTAATCATAGTGGTTTCCTTTATTGCGCTGTTTATAACCTCAATCATCTACAAAGTGAGAATTTATATCGGGCTTATAAAGGTTTTTGACAGGAAAAAGAGATGGATCTGGTTGTTTCTCTTCTTTGAGGCTCTGGCAGTCCTGATCTACGGAGTATCTTCCAAATTTGTTCCAAACAGAAAAGTAACCATTTATAGTGGGCTCGACGGCGCAAAGGTAAGCGGAATACAGGCGGGATCCATAGAGAACGGACTTTCTGTCAACATCGAGAAGCGCACCGCCATAGATTTTTTCAGGAAAAAGATCCTGCTTCAGGATATACATCTTAATATCCCCAAGGGACACATGGTGCTCCTTCTTGGAGGTTCCGGCGCCGGGAAGACCACATTTTTAAATGCGGTGACCGGATATGAGAAGGCTGATGCCAGCATCAAGCTGGACGGAGAGGACGTATACGAGGAGTACACCAAGATGATGTACGACATCGGATTTGTTCCGCAGCAGGACCTTATTAGGGGGAATGATGCAGTGCAGCTTACTCTTGAGGATGCGGCCACATTGAGACTTCCCTCCAATGTCAATCTTTTTGAGAGGAAAAAGAGGGTAAAAGAAGTTCTGGAGGAGTTCGGACTTCAGTCGCTGAAGAACACTCTGGTGGAGAAACTATCTGGCGGTCAGAGAAAGAGGCTTTCAATAGCCATGGAGTATATATCTGATCCCAAGCTCTTTATCCTGGACGAACCGGACTCGGGACTTGACGGAGTGGTGGCAAGAGGACTTTTTGAGAGACTTCGGGCCATCGCAGATCAGGGCAAGATAGTTATAGTTATCACCCATACTCCCGACAGGGTAATAGATCTTTTTGATGATGTCATTGTCCTTGCAAAGGATGCCAAAAGAACAGGCCGCCTTGCCTGGTATGGGCCTGTGGATGAGGCATACAGCTTCTTTGGAAAAGACTCGATGGAAGGGATACTCCTGTCAATCAATCAGAAGGATGAAGGCGGAGAGGGACTTGCCGATGAGTTTGTGGAGAAGTTTGCCGAGTATCACAAAGAGAAGGTTGGGTGAGCGATATGGCTGGTGAGAAAATTAGGCGAAGAGGGCGCATACCCCAGACTTTTATCTATCTGGGCAAGCTCTTCAGAATGTTCATATTTCAGTCGGACTGGAAGGTTTTACCGATGTCAGCTGTCATAGCAGGACTTGTGGCCTTTGCGGTTGGGGCAAACCTCTACCGCACCATGGAGGGAACTCTTACGGGCTGCTTTGCACTGGCTTTGATATGCATCTGGAACGGATTCTTTAACTCCATTCAGACCATCTGCAGGGAGAGAGCGATAGTTAAAAGAGAACACCGCTCGGGCATGCATATCTCGGCATATGTGGCTGCCCATATGATCTATCAGGCTTTTCTCTGCATTCTGCAGGCCGGTATAATCATAGCAGTGCTGAATACCATGGGTGTAAAGATGCCGGACAAGAGCCTGATAACGGGTTATCCGCTTGTGGACTTTGCCATATCTCTTTTTCTGATAACCTACTGTGCTGATATGCTGGCGCTGATGGTATCGGCCTTCTGCCGGACTACCACCACAGCCATGACTGTTATGCCGTTTCTTCTTATTGTAGAGCTGGTGTTCTCGGGAGCGTTCTTTTCACTTCCTCAGGAAGCTATGATTCTGACCAACCTCACGGCGTCAAAGTGGGGAGTTACAACCCTGTGTTCTCAGGGAGATTACAATTCGCTTCCCATGGTCACTGTGTGGAACAGTGTTGTGAAGATGAAGGACATGGAGCTTGAGGGGCAGAGGCCTATTCAGGAAGCACTCGTCTATGTTGAAGAAAATGATATGAGAGATCAGTTCCTCATGGATACTGCTAAGCAGAACCAGAAGCCGGAATACAATTTCGATCCGGATATTCCCCTTAAATGTTGGGGATATCTGGTTATATGGACTTTAGTTTACGTGGCGGTAGCTGTTGTGGCGCTGGAATTTATCGACAGGGACAAAAGGTAGCCTATGCCGGTGTATCGTCTGACTAATGAAATAAGCTTTCCGCTGCCTGAGATGGCAGAGGATGACGGCCTGCTTGCAATCGGAGGGAATCTTTGTGTGGACAGGCTGATCCTTGCCTACAGCAACGGCATTTTCCCATGGTATAACGAGGGCAATCCGATTCTCTGGTGGTGCCCCAAGGAGAGATATATCATAAGGCCGGAAAAAATACATATCTCACATTCCATTAAGAAGTTTGCCAGAAAACACGATATACGGGTCGCCTTCAACCGGGATTTTGCAGATGTCATGCACAGGTGCAGGATAAAGCGTGAGTTTAAGGAGGGCACCTGGATAACAACGGATATGGAAAAGGCCTATAAGGAGTTGTTTGACAGAGGTCTTGCCATCTGCGCGGAGTCCTATATAGATGACGAATTGGCCGGGGGACTCTATGGGGTGTCCCTGGGAAGGTGCTTTTTTGGTGAGAGCATGTATACGGATAAAGAGAACGGCTCCAAGATTGCACTTATATCTCTTGCGAATCTCTTAAAAGAAATGAATTACGTGTTCATAGACTGTCAGTTTCATACAGATCATCTCGAGAGTATGGGTGGTGAGCGGATTTCCTACTCGGATTATATGAAACTCATGGAAGAGGGACTTAAAA
>CAMNOS010000050.1 GCA_946546925.1 uncultured Butyrivibrio sp. | reverse complement strand
ATCCTCATGCCGCTGTCTCTCAGGGCCGATATTATCTGTTCATTACTCATGTTGTGCCCCCATATATGGTCCCAAGGGATACCGCTTGCTGTGGATTCCTTAGGACGGTCTACTGAATTTCATAAATTGTTTTCCGCTACCACTTATGGTATTTGCAAAGCGGCGGTAGTTAGCACCCGCTAACCTCTTTTTACAAAATAAGCCCGCCATAAAACGGGCTTATAAGTGTAATACTCACATATCATATCTGTAGCATCAGTCCAGTTTGTACTCCAGAGCCATTTCTTTCTGGTTCTTCTGGATAAGGAATACTATTACAGCTGCAAACACTGCTATAGCAACAACGCCGTAAACAAAGCCTGCTCCGAAAGCTCCTGTGGTTATAAGTGTACCTATCTGATATACAAGGAAGCCCACCGTAAAGCCTGTTGCAAGCTGAAGTCCGATCGCACCCCAAAGCCACTTTGCCGACTTCATCTCAGAGTTCATTGCGCCCAGAGCTGCAAAGCAGGGCGGTGTGTAGAGGTTGAACATAAGGTAGGCAAGCGCTGCAACCTTGGTGATACCCATAACTGCAGCAACCGCATTTCCCTCTCCGATGAGCTCTAGCTCTTCTGTGTCGATGAGGTTAGAGATTGCATAAACGGTAGCGATTGTTCCAACCACGTTCTCTTTTGCAATAAATCCTGTTATTGCTGCTGCCGCAAGCTGCCAGCTCACGATTCCAACAACGGGAACAAGGAGATATGCGAAAGGTCCTGCAACACCTGCGAGGATGGATGTGTTCTCCATTCCCTCCTCCACAGGATGGAAGCTGAAATCAAAGGTCTGCATGATCTGAACTACAGTATTGCATACAAGAATGATGGTCCCGGCCTTGATGATATAGGCTTTTCCTCTCTCAAGCATTGACTTAAGAGCAAATGTAAGACTGGGTACTTTGTACTCAGGCAGCTCAATGATAAAGAAGCTCTTTCTGTATTTCATTCCTGTGATGGCTTTGATGAGAAGTGCGCCAAGCAGGATAAGGACGATACCGCCCATGTAGCAGATGAAGCTTACCCATCTGGATTCAGGGAAAAATGCACCTGCAAAAAGAGCGATAACAGGGAGCTTGGCTCCACAGGGCATAAATGTTGCAAGCATTGCGGTCGTGCGTCTCTCCCTCTCATTTCTGATTGTACGGCATGCCATGATTGCGGGGATTCCGCAGCCTGTTCCGATGATCATGGGGATAACCGATTTGCCTGAGAGGCCTACTCTCTTGAAGATCGGGTCAAGTACTACAGTTGCTCTTGCCATGTATCCACAGTCCTCTAAAAGAGCGATCAGGAAGTACATAACCATTACCAGAGGAAGGAAGCCCACAACAGCTCCTACGCCGCCGATGATACCGTCTACAAGAAGCGCATACAGAAGCGGATTGGCATCTGCCATTGCATCTCCAACGAATCCCTGGAAGGTCTCAATCCATCCTGCAAGGATATCCGCAAGCCATGTTCCTAAGGTTGTCTGTGAAATATAGAATACAAGCCACATGATGGCTGCAAAGACAACGATTCCGATAACCGGATGTGTAATGATATTGTCAATCGAATCTCCGATGTTCTTATCTTTTGTGAGGACTTTCCTGTTCTCAACTTCGCTTACGATCTTATTTACAAACTCAAAGCGCTTTCTGTCAGCTGCTTCAACCGCAGCCTTGTCATGAAGGTCAACATCTCCCTGTACATAGGGTTCCTTCTGTCCCTTTCCCTCAAGCTCAGCTGCAGCCTTAACGACCTCCTTAAGTCCCTTATCGGATGTAGCTACAGTCTTGATCACAGGGCATCCAAGCTTCTCTGAGAGGAGCTTCTCATCAATTGTGTTGCCCTTTTTGTCATTGGCATCAGTCTTGTTGAGGGCTACCACAACAGGAACACCAAGTTCCAGAAGCTGTGTTGTAAAGAAAAGGCTCCTGCTTAAGTTAGTTGCATCAACAATATTGATGATCGCATCGGGATGCTCATTCCTTACGTATCCGCTCGTGATGCTCTCCTCTGAAGTAAAGGGTGACATTGAGTATGCGCCGGGAAGGTCAACTGCGATCAGCTCCTTGCCCCCGTCGTAATAACTCTTTTTGATAATGCTCTCTTTCTTGTCAACAGTAACACCTGCCCAGTTGCCGATTTTCTCGCTCCTTCCTGTAAGAGCGTTGTACATGGTGGTCTTACCACTGTTTGGGTTACCTGCCATTGCAATTCTCATTTCTTCTTTTCCTCCTCAATCTTTTTCAAAATCTATATCATTGACTGTTCGTCAGATTTTGATAGCACTTGCTAACTCCGGGTCAATATTATATCTTGCATCCTTAATAGCGACCACGAGATTGCGCTTCTTGTCTACAACTGTGATATTCTCTCCGCTGTAGCAGCCAAGGGAAAAAAGGAAGCTTTCCATCTCCTCATCATTTCCCGTATCAATCGCATCAATCCTGTATTCTTTTCCAATTTCTGCATCATTAAGTGTCATCATAAAACCTCCTCATAGAACATGTTAGCCTAATACAATCATAATTAGCTTTAGCTAACTCCATACATAGAATATTCTTATCAATAAAGATTGTCAATAAGAATATTGATTTTTCAACCTTTTTTTATAAAAAAGGAAATGCCGCATTGGCAAGATGCGGCATTTAGGTAGGAGATTTCTTATGACTTTGTATGTCATTTGTTAGTTACATCTAACATAGATGATGTTAGCACCCGCTAACCCCTGTGTCAATACTTTTTTTATTTTTATTTTATATTTCTGATCACAAGAATTAGATAGTTAACAATTTAATTTTGTTAGTTGCAATTAACAACGCAATAAAGTATGCTATAATAAGTATTAAGAAAGGTGGACATAACCATGGCTTTACAGGAATCAGGTGAGATGTATCTCGAGACAATTTATGTGCTCTCCAAGGAACACACGAATGTGAGAGCTGTAGACATTGGCGAGGAGCTTGGATATTCAAGGCCCTCTGTCAGCAGAGCCATGCATGTGCTCAAGGACGAGGGGCTGGTCAAGACTGACGAGTATGGCTTTGTCAAGCTTACAGAAGCCGGCAAGATAATCGCCAAGCGCATATACGAGAGGCACACCGTCCTCACCAAGCTTTTCATTGATCTGGGAGTTGATGAGAAGATCGCGACGGACGATGCCTGCCGCATAGAGCACTACATCAGCGATGAAACATTTGACGCCATCAAGGCTCATATGCTCAAGTACGGAACAAAGAAAGTCTGAATACAGGATCTTACAACAATAGCGGCCTGCAGTATCATCAAGCAGGCCGCCGCTTTTTATTGTCACTTCACACGTGCAAATACGTCTCCATAGTTTTTATCCTCCCCGGAATAAACTGCAAGGCTGCAGTCGGTGCGGTACCTGCACCATTCAGGAGATGATTCATCCTGTAAAGTTTTGATATACTTGTTCTCCAGGGACGCAAAGAGTGCATCCCTGTCGTAATAATCTCTGTTTGTAAGAATTACCACGAATTCATCGCCGTTTATTCTAAATACCTGGGAATTCACAAAGACGCTGCATATTATCTTGCAGGCTCCCGAAATATAGGCATTGCCCTTATCGTTGCCATACTTTTCGTTAATTTCCCGAAGGCCTTCGATCACAATCCTCACAACACCGAACTGGGCTGTGCCCTTTGCGATATCCCACTCAAGTGATTCAACCATTTTGTCGTACGCGGACTTGTTCTTAACTCTGGTGAGCTGATCCTGGTAGGAAAGAACGGCCGTAGGAATAACGTCTTTTGCTACCACTACCTTGTTCTTGCCGCTGTGCTTACCTGCGTAGAGCTTCTCATCCGCATCCCTTATAACATCTTCTATGCATCCCGTATCTGTACACGTCGACATTCCGAATGTCATGGTGACCCTGAATCTTTTTCCCTCGAATTCAAACGGAAGGTCCTCAATCTCCTTGCGGATCCCCTCAAGAAAGTCATAGGGGTCATACTTCTTTTTGCTGATCTTATCCAGGAAAAGAAATTCTTCTCCGCCCCAGCGGCAGCACAGGACATCTTTCCCGCCCAGAATCCCGCCGATCGTCTTAAGAACGTAATCTCCGCAGTTGTGACCATATGTGTCATTGATCTTCTTGAAGCTGTCTATATCGGAAATTGCCACCCAGTAGGAACAATTGTTGTTCTTAAGATTCTCCAGATGGGATGAAAAGAAATACCTGTTGGGAAGACCGGTTAGTTTATCGTGAGAGAGCTGATACTCCTGCTTTTCCTCAGATGTGTTGGCGATGTACACAAGAAGCTGCAGCACAAAAATATTTATGACAAAAACTATTACTCCCCAAAGGATCGTGAGCCAGAACTGAGCGTCTTCGGGTAGTGCATATGGTGCAGGATTATAGCGCAGACAGACGCGCGCACCGAGATACAAAAACATGCCCAGAATACAGAAGGGCATAACTCTTATATATTTCAGTTTAAGACTTCTTCCGGTATATTCAGCGTAGAACGCAAGAACATTCATACCTATCAGTGTAACCTGAAATCCGGTCTCCCATCCCGTAAGGAGAACAGCCAGCGTCATATGAATTGCAACTTCCATATAAACCGTAACGGCATATATCGGCAGCCATTCCTTATAAACCATAAAAAGAGCAAACAGATAAAAGCATATGCTGAACATATTGAAATACACCATCGGGTACACTTCGCATTGGTAGAAGATAGTGATCATCAGAATATGTATGCATAAAAAACATATAGCCAGGCCGGCTGCTATGATTTTTGCCCTCTTCAGATTCATGAACATACCAGACGCATTCCTCCATAAACATGATGTCAAATAAGCGTAATATTGAATTCATTATAACATGATATCAACAGCAAAAAAATACCGGGCTGTCCTGCCGGCTCCGGGCATGAAAAAGCCTGCAGCATAACTACTTGCAGGCTTCGTGTTTGTGACAGTTTCCGGCCATGGGACAGCCGATGCACTTTGTTCCTTTTTTCTTTTCTTTATAAATGTACCTGATCGCGAGAAACAGGATCAGTGCGATCACAATAACAGCAATTAGATCAGCCATAAAACCTCCTTCTGCTTCTTAACCGAGGCTATTTAACTGAAATGATGTTAGCACCAACTAACTTTCCCGTCAATCCTTTTTTCTTGTGTACATAAGTGCCGCGATGATCGACACGCATGGTACGCAGCAGATGATCCCGATACTTCCGGCAATCGCTCTTATGGCTTCTATCGCCACGAAATCAGTATTCATAAGCTGCCTCATACCCACACCATACGAGTATATGAGGACACACATATTGAGTGCGCTGCCCACATAGGCAAGGATAAGAGTGTTCGCCATTGTTCCCATGGCGTCCCTTCCGATATTCATTCCGGATCTGAACAGCTCCCCAGCATTCATGGAAGGATCCGCCTCGTGCACCTCGTAAAGAGCCGATGCAATGGACATTGCAATATCCATCACCGCTCCCATTGCCGCGATCAGGATACCGCTAATAAAAAGTCCACGAAGCTTAATCTGTGTCGTACTCTTAAGAAGCAGAAGGGCTTCCGCCTCGTCCATCTGAAATGTGCTGATACCTGCGATCGATGCAGCTACCTGTCCGAGGAGAGCCGAGATGAGGACACCTGCAAAGCATCCCAGGGCTGCTGCGATCGTCTTTTTGCTGATGCCGCCTATGAGATAGAAACATACCGCACTTGTGACCAAGATTATGCCGCATGTCAGCGGGATAGCAGGAACGCCCTTAAGAGTCATGGGAAGAAGGATTCCGAATATGCAAAGGATCGTGTAAACAAGTCCTGCAAAGGCCTTAATTCCTTGAACTCCACCGATGAGAAAAAGCGCCAGAAAAAAGAGAACCACAAGTCCTGCCATGAGCGGGACTCGGTTGTAATTGTATATACTTACGCCTATCTCATCCTCTGAGAGAGTATCAATCCTGATGCATACCGTGTCGCCCTCTTTGACATTCACATTGTAGAGAGCGCTGAAATAATTGGTTACTGTCTCTACTCTCCCCTTATACCTGCCGGTAAGGATCTCAACTTCGAGGTCCATATCACCTCGCAGGACCCCTTCTGTACTGTCATCGGCCTCAGTATTGTCCTCAAGTACAGACAATACCCTGGCGTTTTCGTATTCCACCCCGCTGTCTTTGGTGCTGGTGTATCCTGCCCTGTCCCTGCCCGCAAATACAAGAGCAAGGACAAGGAGCAGGGTAAATACTGTCATGACTGTGAGATTCTTGATCACTTTCTTTTTATCAGTTGCCTTTTCCTGAATTTTTTGCATCCACAAGCCTCTTAAGAACTATTGCCAGAGCAGCTGCCATGATAAGTATAAGTACTGCCACTGCCCCTGTCGCTGCAGCTCTGGACGAGCCCAAAATGCCTTTTGAAGCACCTTCTGCAGCATTTTCCTGCGCATCTGAAGATTCGGTACCCTCTGACTCTACTGCTGCGCTTTTTTTATCTGATGCATCCTGTGAAACAGCGGTATCTGAAGCGGCAGCTTTATTATCAGTATCCTGTACACTTTCTGCAGCTTTTGCTGTATCCTTTTCGACTGAAACCTCAGCCTCATTCTTATCTGTGGCAGATGCATTTTCTGTTGTTTTATTGTTCTTTGTAGTCTTTCCGCCGCTCTTACCTGAAGAAGCTGCAGCCTTGCTGCCGTTTGAAGAAGAACCGGCATTTGAGTTTGCAGCGCTCTGAGAGGTGATATCACCTACCTTGGAAGCTGAAGAAGCATTCTTGCCGGTCTGAGATGAGCCGGAAGTCTTTCCCTGATTACCTGAACTTCCTGAGTTTCCTGAACTGCCAGAACTTCCTGAGCTTCCGGAACTTTCCGAGCCGCCCTGATCCTGCTTACCTTTATCAGATGCCTTCTTGATCAATGTGATCTCATCACAGTTGCGAACTCTGAATACAGGTACCGAAACGTCAGAATCCCCCTCGGGGTGCATGTAGAGGACTCCGACAGCTGATACTTCCGCGCCTTTCTTTACAAAGCTGCTTAAGGTATTCTTACCGGTCGTACCTGAGAGAATGTAACCGTCGATGAAGATGGCTGCCTCAGCCCCTGTGCTGTCTTTGAGCCAGAACTCAGCAACTGTCTTGTCATCATTGTACTCTACTCTGGTCACCTTCCCTTTGGTCTTAAGAAGCTGTCCGCCATAGTTTGCATAATCCATTGCAGACCTGGTATTCACTTCTTTGGGTTCATATACCTTAGGTTCATCCTCAAGAATCTTAGTGGTCAGTACCTTGAGCTCAAGGTCTCCCTGATACTGTGCAAGGAAGCCTGTGACGCGAACTTTGGTACCTATCTTAAGTCCCGGGGTGGCGTAAGGGAATATATCCATTCCGCCTGTCTCATCCTGAATATAGATGGTATCAAAGAATGTGGTATTCTCATTATCCGTGCCGCTTGTCACATAACCTTCAACCGCAAAGACGTCATTCATCTGACCCTTTCTCGCCTGTGCGATGGTTGTAACCGGAAGCTCAACCTGTGCTCCCTCAAGCAGGTTATTGACTATGACATAGTTGGCAAAAGGAAGAGAATCATTGTTGTCGATCTCAGCCTTAACTTCAAAGTCTGAGAGGAATACACCACCTGCAACGATGATATTGCCGCCCTTCTTTGTCTTCTGTCGGGCAAGGAAGGTAACGTTGCCTTCATTGTCGTTCTTTATACCCTTCACTCCGTTAGGAAGGGCTTCTCCCTGAGCGCTGCCGGATGAGTTCTTGCAGTCAACAGAGTAAGTTGATTCAAATCCCTTGACCAGCCACTGCGCTTCATCAACAAAATCTGTCGCAACAGCTTTTGAAATGTCTACAGAACATCCGGAATACTGGCTGTATCTGTGGCCTTCGGTCACAACCACCGGCTTGCCTTCTGCGTCCTTGTCATAGACAGTAGCCTTGACTCCCGCAGTAAGTTCTGAATCGAAGTTGAAGGTTGTGGGATACATTCTGTATACCTGTCCGCCGTTGATCACATCATCAACCACTTCATCAGATCCCATGCGGATTGTGGAACCTATTGCCTCAAGGAGCCTGTTCTGCTCAGTAGCTGTCTGACAGTCTGTGGTGTCTGAGTAGTCTGCAAGTCCACATACTGCAACAGATCCTCCTTCTGCCACATAGTCTTTTACCATGGCTATGAAATCATCCGAGTAGTGTGAAACCACATAATCACCGGCATTGGCTGTCCCCGATTTTTTGGCCGGAGCGGAGAGAACAAGAAGCTTTGTTCCCTTAAGCATATCGGGCGTGATCGCATCACTTACAACCTTAGCTCTGATGTTCTTGTTGGCACACAGCTGCACAAAGGCGTTGACATTGCCGCCGTAATAACCTGTCACATAGTCATTGTTATGTGTTCCGTCTATTATGACGTCTGCTACCATTGCCGGCAGAGCATAATTCACCGTAAGCTTATCGGTATAAGTCTTGGAAACGTTGTTTAAAACAGCTTCAACCGTAACCTCATATGTAACCTTACCTGCCTGGTCATAGACAAAGTCAGTCTTATAAGTAGCCGTGCTGTTCGCAGTAACCTTGGAAACACCGGCCTCTTCTCCCGAAACATTTACAACCGGTGTCTTATTGCCGTCCACATCGCTGAGCCTGATATCAATACTGTTTATCTCAAGATCAGCATTCTCATTGTTATAGAACTCAACATTTACATCAAGTGACTCTCCGGCTACGGGAAGAACCGTGTCCGTATAAGTCTTGTTGATACCGCAGGCCTCAACTTCACCTACCCATACAGGAGCTGTAACAGCGATATCGCCGTCCGGTTCAGTTATTCTGAGATAGTAGTATGAGTAATTGGAAGAAAGAGTGAATTCAACCGTCTTCTTATTGGTAGTAACGTCAGTGCTTTCAAGTGCCTTACCGCCGTTAACAATGACATCAACTCTGCCGATCGCTGAGTCCGTAGGATCCTCAATATCAGCCTTGAGTTTTATGTGATCTCCGACTGCATCCTTATCTAGTATGGATCCCATAACGTTGCCTTCAAGAGTGTAATAGATTGAAAGGTCGTTGTCCTCGGTGGCATATATGCGGCGGTTTCTCATAGCGTCGTATATAGCATCTTCATTGTTGACATCCGCAAGCATTACAGTACGGGCAGTGTTGGCATCTCCCCATTTACCCTTGTGGTTGTCCTGGTTATTGGTGGGCGCCACGTGCCATCCCTTATCAAGAGCACGTGTATAGTACTCGTATGAAGGGAAGTAACCTGATGAACCTATCGCGCCTTCACCATTACCTACTTCAATCATTGTGATAAGGGCATCGTTGTCCTCTGTATAGTACGCAAAATCCTGGAAATCACCAAAGGTTGTTCCAGGGTGATTGAACTGGCTGATTGAATCAGGAACAGTTCGAAGCGCTGCATAGTAATTGCTGAGCGCTGTTGAGTATGTAGTGAACTCACTCTGTGTTCTGCTCTGGAATCCGGGAGTATTGTAGGTGTTCATGTGCCCAAGTCCGTTGGACCAGGTCATCTCATAGCCGTAGGCACAGGTGAAATCATCCGTCGAATACTGTTTGGCGAGATTGTGTGCATATGTCCACTCATCATTGGCAGACTTGTCCACATTCTCGGTAATCTTGGATTCCTTCTCATTATCAATCGAATTACTGTGGTCAGTGATAATAATGTAGTCAAGATTATTAACCTTTGAGGCATGCTCAAGAGCGTCCTCAAGACTTCCTGCACCGTCGGAGATATTGGTGTGGGCATGGATCTGGCCAAAGAAAATGCCATACTTATCATTGAGTTTTTTGGTAAACTTCAGAGTCTGAACAGCACTTTCTTTATATCCTGCTTTTACAGCCTTAACCTGTATCTGACAGGGAAGAACTTCGAGTTTGATGGAACTTGAAGCCACCTTCCAGTCGTTGTGGGCTTCCTCTTTACCCTCTTCCTGCCCATCTTCAGGATTCTCAGTGTCGTCTTTGGCAATCTCCTCCTCGGTTCTGAACCTGTATAATATCGTTGCGCCTTCCGTCCTGGTGGTAAAGCTCACGAACTGATCCTGAAATACCGCTCCTCCGTTGGGTGATGCCTTAACGGCCTCAACCTGTGCCTGAGTATACTGATAGCTGGACTTTACGCTGTTCTCTTTGCCTTCCTTCGTGGCATAAGCAGTAAGTGTTACAGGGAAGTCCTCCACGCTCTGGGGAAGGACCACATTCTTTTCGCTGTCATATTGAACAGATTCAGATCCGTTTATGCTGTAGAATATTGCAGCTCCCTCAGTATCAGAAGCAAGCTTTATGCTCTCTCCAAGCGGCACCGCTCCCGAAGCAGGATCAGCCTTAACATATCCGCAGATGTCATCTGATACAGCAGGGTTTGCCTTAAATACTACACTGTCGATACGGATAACTCCGGTTGACGCAGGAGCCTTGTCACCCTTGGCATTAAGACCTCCCGTGGGAACAAGTCTGATGATAAGCTTTCTGGCGTTTGATGCAGCCGCAGGGATATCAAAAGTAAAGTCAATATAGTTTGTAGGTGCAAGAGATGTTCTTGCTATACCGTCTGATATATCTCCACTTCCGGAGACCTCACCGGTATTGTTTTTGGTGTACTTGTAGGAATAGCTTCCCTTTGAAATGTTCTTAAAGGTCTCACCATCAGTTGAATACTGCATCTGGAATGCACCTGCAGCAGTGTTCGATGCTCTCATTCTGAAAGACATCTGAGCATTGCCGTATCCATAAGAAGAAAGTGCAAACTGCATGTAGTCGGATTCACCAATGACTCCCGTTGATCCCATATAATAGTTAGTTGAACCTGTTGAAGTGCTTGTCGCTGAAGTCCAGGGCTGTGAAACCTTTCCGCCCACCACAGCGCTGTATTTCGCTTCCGCATCAAGCATATCGTTGGCATTATACAGATCACCGTTTATATACTCTTTTGCTGTATCTAACTTATCATATTCAGCACTGCCGGCCCATGATGCGATATTCATGGAAACACTTGTGTCAACATCCACTGTTGCAGTAGCAGGCTCACCCTCCTTAAGAGCATAGAAATTGAATATATAAATTGAGCTCTCCTTAAATCCATATGCAGCAAATCCGCTGTAGTACTCAAGTGCCTGAACACTGGATCCAACCTTGGCATTTACGTTCTTAACATAGAAATTGCCCTTTCCGGATTCATCTGAAGCTGTAACAATCCAAAGGCTGTTGTCCGAAGGAGCCTCGGCAAGAACAAGGTTTGCATAGGTCTTGGTCTTTCCGCCTGATTCCTTCTCTACTATATCTATAGTCAGATACTTATTGTCCTCAGTTACAAAAGTATAATTATTATTGTCATCAATCCCGACTGTAAGAACTACAGCCCCGGTGTCCTTTATATCAAGAGTTCCGTCCTCAGAGGCAGTGGCACTTGCGGCCTGCAGCTTGCCGGCATTCTCCTCGGAGGTCATAACAACCTTGCTTCCCGGATAATATACGGCGACCTGATCACCGGCATAGAGCTGTCTTGTAAGGAGCCTTCCAACAGTTGCCTCCGACTCCTGCGGCTCTTCAGGCTCTGCCCCCCTGTTCTCAGGATAAGTATATGCCGCCATGACAAACGCAGCATTGCTGCCACTTCCTGCCACATAACTGTATGCCGTAAATGCTCCGTTATAGTATTCTATGTACTGCGGCTTATCGATGTTCTTCTTATTGTCGTGATAAACAGCATTTACATTCTTAATAAGGAAACTGTCTGCCTTTTCGGCTCCTTCTCCCTTATTCTCCTCGATGCTCCAGAGACTATAATCATCCTTCTCTGCAGCAAAAGTAAGGCTGTTTCCGGTAGCTGATGTTGTGAGGTACTTGTAAGTGCAGGCTCCCTGCCCCTCCGATGCAGCAAACTCACAGGCAATGTAATACTGTCCCTCCACCTCGGACGTTTCAAGCTTAAGCTTTGCAGGTGCCCTGGTCTCGTCCCCGCATACAAGGTGCCTGTCTTCATCTTCGGACACCACCACATCAGCAGGAGCAAGTTTTGTGGAGCTTGCTATAGGCGAAAGAACCTGTGCTGCTCCGTTCTGATCCACAAATACAAGTGCAAACTCTCCTCCGTTGTATATGCTGTCAAGATCTTCTATCTTAATACCTGCTTTGGTATTCTCTGACTTATCCGTATCATCAGTGCCCTTAAGCATGGTTTTCTCGTCCGGGACGTCTTCTGCCTCACCCTCTGAAGCGGCATCAGTTTCCAAAGTCTCTGCCTTTTCCACTTCAGCCTCCACGGCGTCAGCACCGCTTCCGGCTGCTGCAGCATCTTCTGCATCCTTTTCAGAGTCCGCAGCATCTTTGGCATCATCAGATGCATCTTTATCCGCATCAGCATTATCTTCCGGCTTAGTGCTCTCATCACCGGCTGCTGCCTTATTCCCGGATGAATCAGAGTCGTCCTCTTTCCCGGATGAAACATCGCCGCTTAGCTCATCAGTGACATCAGTCAAAATGAGTGACTCATTTTCACCGGTCTGATCGCTCGCCTGCGCGACAAAAAAAGCATTTCCGAATGCAGTCGAAAAAACAATCAGAAATGCTGTTGCAAAGGCGATAAGCTCCCTTGTTAAACGTTTCATAACATATTTCTCCCTTCAACACAAATCCCCCACAATTCCCAAAAAGCGGGGTCGTACATGCAGAATTGTATCAAAGCGTCAAATATAGCGTCAACAAAAAGCGTCCAAAATAATTAACGAATTTTTTATAATTTCTTTATACAATATTTATATGGGTTCAAAAGGAGATTTTCGTATCATCTCTGTCGCAGTCTCATAATCCACCGGTTTGCTGTAAAAGTATCCCTGCGCACAATTGCAGCCGATATCAAGCAGCATTTTTCCCTGATCCCTGGTCTCGACCCCCTCTGCAATTGTTTCCATATTGAGCCTGTTTGCTATGGTGACGATGCTCTCTATGAGAATGGCCGCTTTTGGGTCTGTTGTAATACTATCGGTAAAAGCTTTATCAATCTTTATAACGTCGGCCTCAATATTATAAAGAAGAGACAGGGATGAGTAGCCGGTCCCAAAATCATCAATCGAGATGAAAAAACCATGCTCTTTGAGGCTGCCCACAAACCTGATCAGCCTGTCATACTCAAGGTCCTTCATGCTCTCGGTGATCTCTATCTCAACATCTTCAGCCTCAAGACCGTTTTCTTCCAGTACCCGAATGATCCTGTTCTCGATCTTTGGCACGAAGAGGTTCTTCTTAGAAAAGTTGCTCGAAACACGCGGCGGCTTGAGCCCCATTTCTTTCCATCTCTTTATGGCCTTGCAGGTCTCATCAAATATCGTTATATCAAGGGTTGGAATAAGCCCCTCTCTGTCCAGCACCGGAATGAACTGATCCGGATAGATAAAATGCCCATCATGGAACCATCTGCACAACGCCTCAAAGCCAACGAGCTTACCGGTCCTCATGTCGATCTTGGGCTGGAAGAAAGGCATGAATTCATGCTTCTTGACCGCTGTAGGGAAGGCACCGATAATATATCTTCCCTGCATGATCATCTTGTTCAGGTCCTCGCCGAAAAATACCACATCCTGCTTAAGCCTGCTCTTACCTATGCCACAGGCAACATTTGCATCATTGAGTCTTTCAAGAAATGTCTTGTTCTCATCTTCTGCAAGACTGGACACACCAACCCAGGCACCTACGTCAAACTGATTGTTAGGTGCAGTCTTAAGTTTAGCTATGGTTACCAAAGAGACTTTTTTAAGAAAGCGCTTTAGATTCTCCTTATGGATATACGCAACAAAATTGTCGCCGCCGAGCCTGCCAACACACTCATCTTCTTCAACAAACTTCACAAGCTTTCTGGAGTACTGTATAACAGCTTCATCACCGGCACTGGCACCTGCAACCTCATTTACATATTTGAAATTCCTGAGGTTGATCCTGAGTACCAGAAGTTCCTGGGGACTTACATTCTGCAGCAGCTTGTAATATTTCTTTTGCACAAAAGAGATATTGGGAATACCCGTAAGCGCATCAGAAGTTTCTGCATGATCCAGCATCTGGCGCATATTCTGCCGGCTGGCGAGCAGATATATGACGTCCGCAAAGAGATCGTAGACCGAAGTATCCAGATCCTCTTCCTGTATTCCCTCCTCAAATTCTATATAGGCATGGACATACTCATACCCGTAATAATAGTAGGTATACTTCTTGGTAAAATTGCTCTTTTTACCTGAATCAAACAGCACAAATTTCCTGTCAACTTCCTTGGTATCAATGACCAGTTCACCTGTCCTGTGGTTTCTGTACCTGTCGTCACTGCCAAGATCCATATCGTAGTACATCTTAGTTATATGGAGCCTGGTACACAGCTCCCTATATCCTTCCGGATCAAGGGTGTCCATCGCAGCCTTATGCAGCAATTCTTTTAGTTTCTCAAGAAGCTCATTGTCCATTGTCATATGCATATCCCTTAAAGCACCACTAAAATGCCCAAAATTTGCTTGAATATAGTATATCACCAAACCATAAGTCAAAAATTAAATAATAATTAACAGAATATTTAATTAATGCAAAAAGCCATGGCCAAAGCCATGACTTCTCGCAACGCTTATAAAAGGAAAGAGTAAAAATAGGAGGATAAACCAAATGATCAACCCTTAACCGCACCGGCCGATACACCGCCAACGATGTATTTGGACATGATGAGGTAAACCACAATAACCGGGAAGATTGATGCTGCGATCATGATGTAGATCTGACCCATATCAAATCTGAGCCAGTCAGCACCACGCAGCTGAGCGATCAGAACAGGCAGCGTCTTCTTGGTGTCTGTGTGCAGGATCAGGGCAGGTGTGAAGTAGTTGTTCCAGCTTCCCACGAATGCGAAGATCATCTGAACACTGATGGCAGGTTTAATAAGCGGAAGTATGATTGTGTTAAATGTACGGAACTCTCCTGATCCGTCGATTCTTGCCGCCTCCACAAGTGAAAGCGGAAGGTTGCTCTCCATGTACTGCTTGATATAGAAGTATGTAACAGGAGATGCGATTGCAGGAATAATGAGCGGAACGATAGAATCGTCCATTCCAAGTTTGACGATCAAGCGCAGGAAACCAAGTGCTGTAACCTGTCCGGGGATCATCATGATTGCAAGGATAAAGGTCGCAATTGCTGCCTTCCCTTTAAAGTTGTATGTATTGATAGCGTAAGCAGTCATTGCAGAGAAGTAAGACGTAAGGCAGGCAGTGCATGCCGATACGATAATACTGTTAATAAATCCTCTTGCGATCGGGATCGTTCCGTTTAGAAGACTGTTCCAGTTATCCAAAAGATGCGTGCTTGGAAGGATTGTAAATCCAAGTGTCATCTCAGAGTGTGATCTGGTTGAGTTGATAAGCAGAATATAGAACCAGATCAGGCATAAAAAGCTAAAGAATATGAGAACAACATAAGCTATTGTCCTTCTAACCCCGATAGGCACGCCATGGGGTTTCATCTGTGTATCGTTATTCATCCCTCTTCCTCCTTATCAGAACTTTTCCTTGGTCCTGTTCATCCTGAAGACGATAAGACTAAGTATTCCGGTTACTACAAACATGAATACTGACAAAGCACCGCCTCGACCGACGTCTTTACTGGTCAGGTATCTGTTCAGCAACATGATGACTGTGGTCAGGGAATCCGTTGGATTACCACGGCCGTTGGTCAGGATCTGAGGTACATCGAACATCTGCAGACCACCGATAAGTGATGTGATCAGCACATATACGAAGATGGGACGAAGAATAGGCATTGTTATCTTGAAGAAAACCTGTGAGGCTGTTGCTCCGTCCACCTGAGCCGCCTCGTAAAGTGATGAGTCAATACCAAGCATTCCCGCCATGAGGAGGATAGTGGTATTACCAAACCACATCAAAAAGTTCATCAGCATAACCAGTATTCTCGAAGCAGAAACAAACTGGAAGAATTTGTACGGTTCGCTGATAAGGTGAAGACTTAAAAGAATCTGGTTGATAGGGCCGCTGTCTGAGAACAGAGCAAAGAACAACATTGAAAATGCCGACGCCATGATAAGGTTGGGCATGTAGATGACTGTCTTAAAGAATCTCTGTCCCTTGAGTCGCAGACTCGGATCTGAGAACCAGTATGCAAGCAAAAGAGCTATCGTGATCTGAGGAATAAATCCGCCAACCCACATGATAAGTGTATTGATGAGATATTTCCAGATCTCAGGGGTTCCGAGCAGATTGACATAATTCTGAACACCAACAAAGTTGGGGCCTATCTGCTTAAGACCGGAACGGTAATTTTCAAAAAAGCTGTTATAAATTGTTGAACAAAGTGGAATAAAACTGAATATTACATAAGTAACAAAGAAAGGAATAAGAAAGATGTAACCCCATCGGTTGAACTTTACAACGTTCTTATTGGACTTGTTCTTGTCCATACGTACTACCTCCGCCTAATCTTACTCTTTAGAACTACAAGCGTTTTTTAAGAATTGCCTGCCGGAAAACCGGCAGGCAACATGATTACTGTGTATAAGCTATGCAAATATTATCTTGTAAGCTCAGGATATCTCTGAAGTGCAAGTGTGTAGAACTGCTCAAGAGCCTCATCATATGTAGCATAGTTGCCATTGATGTAGTCGCCCATAGCTGTCTGGAAGTCACCAAGAAGACCCTGATCATAAGCTGTAAGGTTAGCCATATCGATGTTGTCAGCACCTGCGCAGAACATCTTAAGAGGATTCTGTCCGCCAAGAACTGCGTTAGAGTAAGAAGGATCGTTAGCAAGCTCTTCCATAACAGGTCTGTTGTTAACGAAGTCATTGTCTTTAAGAACGATGTCCTTCATAACTTCAGGATCGCATGTCATCTTTCTCATGATATCAGCAACGAGTGTAGGGTTATCTGTTCCTGCAGCTGCGCAGATCCATGTTCCGCCCCAGTAGAAGCCCTGAGGTCCCTCTGTAGCAGCCCAGCCGCCATCGTGTGCAACTGAACCTTCTACATCAGCAGCCATACAGAAGTCGATAAGCCAAGCGGGTCCAAAGTAAGCAAATACCTTTCCTTCAGGATAGAAGCCCTTGTTCCAGTCTTCACCCCACTGTCCCCATGTGTTGCAGTAACCTGCATCAGCGAGCTTCTTGGAATCCTCAACCCACTTCTTGAGGTTGTCATCAACCTGGATCTGTGTTCCGTTAACCCAAGGAAGCTTAGCGTTGT
>CAMNOS010000049.1 GCA_946546925.1 uncultured Butyrivibrio sp. | reverse complement strand
CTGCTATTAAAAACGGTACTTATGATGTGAGTGGAGAGGCTTTTGCTGATAAGTTACTGGCAAAATTCGAAGGACTGGCATAAAGTCACATCAATTAAATAATCAGGAGGATGATTCCAGTGGCAAGTCTTGTGGAAACACTCGTGGACGTTCTCGACAGAGAGTGTTCACTTTATGAAAAATTACTGGGATTATCAAGCCAAAAGACCACCATTATAGTAAAGGGTGATCTGAAGGCACTTGCAGAGATCACGGATGAGGAGCAGTACATAATCGGCGATATCCAGGGACTGGAAAAAGAACGCACGACTGCAATGAAGGATATAGCAAATGTACTTAACATGGATGTTAATTCATTGAAACTGACCGATCTGATACAGATTTTGGGAAAAAGACCTGTAGATCAGAAAAACCTGGCAGTACAGCGGGACCGCATTATAACAGTTGCAGACAATGTCAGGCGTGTAAACGGGCAGAACCAGGAACTCTTAAAGAGTTCGCTTGAAATGGTTCAGTTCGAGATGAACATCATCCAGGCTGCCAAGACAGCTCCACAGACTGCAAATTACTCTAAAGCTGCAGACACTACAGGCGAATGTTTAGGTTACACATCGGGCGGGTTTGATGCAAAGCAATAGCGTACCACTTATATAAGTGGTACGAGATGCATGTAGATAATCCACCCGGATGAGAACCGTTAACCGCGGTAGTGTCTTTTTTGCGCGATAAATTGAGCGAAGCGAAGCAACGTAAGGTACACCCCAATAGAGCGAGGTAACAATATGTCTCTCATGGCCAACTTATATGTAGGTACTTCGGGCCTTGCTACATCCCAGAATGCGCTGAACACCACAGCGCACAACATGGCGAATCTGGACACCGAAGGCTATACAAGACAACAGGTTTCACAGGGAACCAGGGCATATCAGACATTGGAACAGCGAAGCGATGTCATAGCCTGGAAACAGATCGGAACCGGAGTAAACTACAACAATTGCAAACAGGTAAGAAGCGACTTTCTTGACAGCTCCTTCAGACAGGAGACGGGAAGGTACGCTTTTTATGACATTTCTTTAAAGGGCCTTGAGGAGATTGAAGATCAGCTCCAGGAGATGAACGGTGCAGAATTTGCCGATTCTCTCAATAACCTCTGGGTGTCAGTTCAGGAAATGGCCAAGGATCCGTGCTCGGCAGTGACACAGAGTGCTTTTGTAACAAGGGCCAATGAGTTCCTCACCAGAGCAAAAAGCGTGTATGAAGGTCTTGTTTCCTATCAGAAGAATCTGGACTCCACTGTTAAGGATATGTGCGACAACATAAACAAGTACGGAGACAGGATAAGACAGCTGAACGAGGACATCGTAGAAATTGAGGCGGGCAAAGAGGAAAAAGCCAACGACCTCAGGGATGAGAGGAACAGGCTTATTGATAAGCTTGGTGAGTACGGAAAGCTTGAGTATCAGGAAGACATCTTTGGAAATGTATCCATTCTTTTTGAGGGAGCTCCGTTTGTAACAACCGATCACGTCAATCATCTTGAGATAGATACAAAGCTTGAGAGCACCGTAGGTTTTGCAACACCTTACTGGGATTACGCAGCCAAGACTGAGACCAATTATGACGGATCCAAGAGAGTGGTATCAATAAGCGGAGCTCATGTACTTGACCTCACACAGAATATCGCGACATCGACCAACACCGATATCGGCAAACTTCGTGGAGTGCTTCTTGCAAGAGGTGATCACAACGGAACCTACCACGATATCACAGAAGATATAGACTTTTACAACAGCAATATCTCACAGTCAGTCATAATGAATGTTCAGGCTGAATTTGATCAGATGGTTCACAACATTATGACAGAGATAAACACCATCATGGAAAATGCCGAGAGCAATCCGGCTTTCCTTGACAACACAGTGGGTATTCCGAGCGATTTTACACTTTTCACATGTGCAAACAAAGGTGACAGGATCATCTATGACATCAGCCAGGACAAGCCTGCGGGATCGATCCTCACCGGATTTACCATAATGAATACCCAGATCAATCCAAGGCTTGTGCAGGAACCCACTCTTTTCACCTACAGAACAAAGGACGGGAACGAGGACAATGTTACTACAACTCTTTTAAAAGAAGCTTTTGTAAAAGAGCAGTACTGCCTTAACCCCAATCTCACAACCAGAAACAGTTTCATAAATTACTACAACAGCCTGGTATCTCAGGTGGCCAATTCCGGTGATGTGTATCGCAGCATACAGGAATCGCAGGAACAGACGGTTTCATCGGTGGAGGCTGCAAGGGAACAGATTGTCGGAGTATCCAGCGATGAGGAACTGGAATTCATGATAATGTTCCAGAACGCATACAACGCATCCAGCCGATATATAAATGTAGTGAGTGAAATGCTCGAACACCTTGTAACAACCCTCGGTGCATAACAGGAGGCAGATATGGCATCTCAATTCTTTGGACTAAACATTGCAGGATCGGGACTAAGAGCGGCAAATGCAGCCCTGAACACAACGGCCAACAACATATCCAATGCCAATACGGACGGCTACACCAGACAGGCTGTCAAGCAGGAAGCAACTGACGCCCTGAGAGTGTTCGCAACCTACGGCTGCGCAGGTGCCGGTGTTGACACCATAGCAATTGAGCGCGTCCGGAGCGGATTCTATGACAACAAGTTCAGGAATAACGAGACGCTTTTGGGAAATGTTGAGCAAAAGAACTATTACAACGGACTGGTTGAGCAGTATCTTGACGACGATGGCTCAACGGGATTTGCCTCTCTTTTCAATAAGCTGCAGACCTCAATGCAATCGGTGATGACTGCGGCGGGTACAACTGAAACAAAGTCATCTTTTGTATCAAGTGCAAAGAGCGTCACCGAGTACTTCAACAATGTTTACAACTCGCTGCTTAGCGAGCAGGCGGACGTAAATGCAGAGATAAAGCTCTGCGCCGACAGGATCTCCTCAATAGCTCAGGAAGTTTCATCCATAAATAAGCAGATCAACATCATCGAGATGACGGGATCAATTGCCAATGAGCTCAGGGACAAGAGGGACTTGCTGGTGGATGAGCTCTCAAAGCTGGTCTCTGTAGAGGTCAAAGAGACTCCCATCGTGGATGAGTCACAGCCCGACAGGAACACGGGAGCCACCAGGTTCCAGATCTGGGTCGGATCGGCATACCAGCTTGTCGACACATACGACTACAAGAAGCTTGTATGCGTATCGAGGGATGAAGACGGCGCGGTCAATCAGAATGACGTCAAGGGGCTTTTTGATATCAAGATTGCCGGAGGCGGATATAAAGACGGCGACAATATAAGCGAACTTGCCGATTTTGCACTGGAGTCAAGGCTCATAGGTGGAGAGCTTGAGGGGCTGCTTGCAATGAGGGACGGCAATAACAGCCAGTATTTCCACGGCAAAACTCCGATGGGCGGAGTCGAGAAATTCCGCGACGGCACAGTATATGTGACAGTACAGGTAGATGCCGACTATCTTAAGGACATGACCAAGTGCACGATCCCTGAAGAGGGAAGTATCAAAATAGGTTCCAAGAATTACAAGTATGACAGCTGGGAGCTTGTTGACGAATCGACATACAGATTCAAGATAGATGATACTACGCTGACCAGTATTCCGGAGCAGGCTAAGAATGTGAGCATAGGATATTCCAACAGCTATCAGGGAATTCCCTATTATACATCGCAGATGAACGAGTGGATCAGGCGATTCTCGGATGAGGTCAATAAGATAATGACTACCGGATATACATCAGATTCACTTGACGGCGTAAATCTTTTTACCGGTTTTACCGCTTTTGGCAATGCAGCAGAGTACAGCTACGAACAGCTGACGACCCTGTCTGACAACAAGGGATACTATAAGGTTACAGGCGGCAACTTTACGGTGAGCTCAGTTCTTCTGGATAATGCCGACAGGCTTGCTACCAAGTCCGATGTGACAGAGGGTGAGTCGGAATTTGGCAATCTCCTTAGGTTAAAAGAGATGTTTGATACCAAAAAGATATTCAGGGGGGCAACGTCAGGAGAGTTTCTGACCAAAGTCCTTGCTGATGTGGCTCTCAATAAGAGCAATTCAAACACTCTCGAGGAGACCTATCAGTCACTGGAGAACACGATCAACAATCAGAGACTTTCTGATGCAGGTGTTGACGAAGACGAAGAGGCAGCAAACCTGGTTAAATTCCAGAATGCATATTCGCTGTCTTCAAAAATGATACAGGTATTAACAGAGATTTATGACAGGCTGATACTTCAGACCGGAGTATAAAAAGGAGCAATCTATGCGCATCACCAACAAGATAATGCAGAACAATTCGCTGTACAACATCAATAACAACAAAGTGTCTGAGGATCAGCTCAACACAATGATGTCTACAGGCAAAAAGATAACCCGCCCTTCGGACGACCCTGTTGTTGCCATCAGAGCTCTGCGCCTTCGGAGCAATGTGACGCAGCTCTCTCAGTACTACGAGAAAAATGCCAAGGATGCCGAGAGCTGGCTTGAGGTTACAGCGGATGCTCTTTCTACCATTACAGATGTTCTGACAGACGCAGTCAAGCAGGCCACAAAGGGCGCCAATAAAGACCTTACGCTGGATGACCTCTCAATCATAGTTACACAGCTGGATGCTCTGTCAAAAGAATATTATGCCACCGGAAATGTGGATTATGCAGGAAGATATGTTTTTACCGGATACAGGACAGACACGCCCCTGACTTTTGAGACGGCTACCACAGCTTCTTATGCCGATATCAACGATGAGTTCAAGGCAGGAGACGTAAGTGACTCAAGCAGAGTTGTTGGCAAGTACAACCTGGACAACGCGACTGTTATGGATGACAACTACGTGCCTACGCTACAGAGCGATATTGTGGAGCAGACAGTCGGAAGGCTGCGCCTTTCTTACGACAATCTCGACTATACCGAGGGAGACGGCAAGAGTGCAACGCTCAAATACAGAGAGAAGCTTGAACAGCCGGCGACAAGCTCCATAACCAATACCTGGGATGCAGTGAACCTTACTTTTAAGGATCTGAACGGAAGGACAAGATACGCTTCCATACCTGTCAATACAAACCTTACAGACTACAGCATTAAGAGTGAAGGAATTGTCTACAAGGCACAGCTCAACAGGGACGGCTCTATAGATGTGACCGGATCAGATCCGGTTCTTGGAAAAGAGTATAAGGTAAAGGTTGGTGCTGACGGAACCGTCAAGGACATGTCGATGGACGTAGATTCTGCAATAGCTTCGATCGAGACGAAGCAGGTTTCAACCGTAACATACACCCCTTATTTCGGGAGCAATCCCATATCAGTTGATGTACCCCTTCTTCCCGCAATTGATCAGACCTACACGATCAACCTTGATAAAGAGGGATTTACAGCAGTAGTAAACAGTGACGGAACGTACACGATCAGGAATAATGTAGCTAATATTAATGATGACGGCAGCTACAGCAACCAGATAATCCAGATGACGGATAATGGAAGCGTACATACTTCTTATCATGAGACCACTGTTGAGATCGATTCTGACAGGATACTCTACAATACCAGCAGCGCTGCAGAGATCGATGCCGCTTACAACGACATTGTTGATCGGACCGATGGAGCAGTAGCATATCTGAATGCATCGACCGGAGAGGTACTTCTCAACAGAACACTCAGGGATAAGCTCTCCACCCTCCCGGATATCGTTAACACCAAGACGATTGATATCATCTATGATAAGAAGGAATGGGTAAACGGAGACATAAGGCCCGAAAATCTCTTTGGATGCACCTACACTGATAGGAGCGGACAGACAATTTTTTACAATCAGGGTTCTTCAGATCACGATATCGCCTATGATGTGGGATTCTCTCAGTCAGTTGTTGTAAATACCATGGCGGATGCCGTATTTACGACCAATGTGAAAAGAGATGTCAGCGACCTCTCGTCGAGGCTTGATGAGCTGCAGCAGATGGCGACCACGCTCAAGACCTTGAAAACAAAGCTCGAATCTACAGGGGATGAGACCAAAAAGGCGAAGATAGAGAACGATATCGCTTCCGCCCAGAAGGCATATGACTTCATGAGGGAAGAGATACAGAAGGACTTTGAGCACAAGATAACATCAATACAGAAGTCCCTCGACACTGCCAATATCGCTGTGACTGACAACGGCACCAGGTCCAAGAGACTTGACCTCATCAGCACGAGACTCATGAGCCAGACGACTACTTTCAAGGCTCTGCAGTCCGACAACGAGGATATCGATCTGGCAGAAGCAGCTACCAAGCTCACAACTGCGCAGGTTACCTACGAGGCGAGCCTTATGGCCACAGGCAAAATAAGCCAGACCAGTCTTCTGAACTACTTGTGATGATAAAGAGACGCAAAGTCAGCCAATCCGTACATCATCACAATTCTAATAATGTCAAACAATATATGGAAAAGTGTCGAAATTGCGTATATAATTAGTGATATAGATCTTCAAAGTATCAAAGTGCCGTGCTTGCACGGAACCCACACCACCAATGGAGGTACAGCATGAAATTATCAACAAGAATTTTCGGAGAAGTAGAAGTTGAAGATAGCAAGATCATCAGTTTTCCCAATGGTATCATCGGATTTCCGGATATGAAGAGATTCACCCTTATGCATGATCAGGATGATGAGGCTGCAACCATTCAGTGGCTTCAGTCTATTGAAGAGCCGGGGTTTGCTATGCCTGTCATTGATCCTCTGATCGTTTGTCCTGACTACAGCCCTGAGATCAACAATAATGTGGTCGCAGACGTGGGAGAACTTAAGGATGATGATATTCTGGTTCTTGTCACAGTTACTGTCCCTCATGATCTTACCAAGATGACCGTTAACCTTATGGGACCGTTTATTATCAACGTTGCAGAGATGAAGGGCGTTCAGTGTATAGTTGAGAACAGTGACTATCCTGTTAAATTCCCCATTTACGATATTCTCAAGAAGAACAAAGAGTCTAACGCCTAAAGCTCTTTTGACAGATTCATCACAACAAATAATACGGCAATATACGGAGGGTTAAGGCGATGTTAGCATTATCAAGAAAAAAGAATGAGGCAATCATTATCAACAACAATATAGAGATCACTGTTCTGGACATCAGAGGTGACCAGATCAAGCTTGGTATTTCCGCTCCGAAGGAAGTGCCGATCTACAGGAAGGAAGTCTACATCCAGATCCAGAATGAGAACAAGGAAGCTACGGATGTGGCAGGACTTGAGGCACTTAAGAACATGCTGTGAGGAATTTCCTCGGGCATGCAGGTGCACTACATGATGCGGCAAAAGAGCCGCGAAGGATATGCAGGTTGTAATCGCTTCGTACTTAAGGGTATGAAGCGATTTTTTAAAAGAGAGGCTATGTTCTTCTTAATGCGGCAAAAAATGGGGATTAAGAAGGATATGGACTAATGGGACGAACGATGCGGATACTGTACTACGATTGGGCAGAATTTAACGGCGAGGACGCCAGGGATGCCATGAAAAGGCTCGGGTGGCGCGTTGACGTGCTGCGGGCAAGACAGCTTGGCGGAGATATGGATCCCAATGCATGTGACAGTCTCAGAGAGATGATGAAAAGAGCTGATGATGGCGCCGAAGCTTACGACGCTGTGTTCAGCTTTGATTTTTTTCCGGAAGTGTCGGAGGTGTGCCGGGAGATGGGAGCTCCTTATTCCTCCTGGGTCTTTGACTGCCCGCACTATCCGTTGTATTCGGATAAGCTTGGGAACTCAGTGAACAGGGTGCATATTTTTGACAGAGCTTTGTACGAGGAGCTTAAGGAAAACGGGTATGGGGCGACGGTGTTTCACACGCCGCTGGCAGTGAATGCAGACAGGCTGAAGGAGGCGGGGTTACAAAATCACAGGCTCATGGGCAGGATGCTAAATGGGGAAGATGCGCAGGATGGCTATATTCACGATGTGTCTTTTGTGGGCAACCTCTATGACAATGAGTTTAATTTCTACGATCAGGCAGGATTTCCTGATGGGATAAGGGGATATCTTGGAGATGTGTTTGATGCGCAGCAAAGGATATTCGGCGCAGATATCCTGGGGGATGAGAGGGTGATTCCCGATGACCTTATGTCGCAGCTTCACGACTATATAGATTTTGAAAACACCGGTAAATTCCGCATCGACTATGACAAGGTGATCCTTGATATCCTCAGAAAGAAGGTTACGATCCTGGAGCGAAGGAGCATTCTTGAAGAGCTTGGAAGGCGCTTTGACACAGCAATTTACACCACACCGGATGCCAAAGATATCCCCGGGGTACGAAATATGGGCTTTGCAGACTACATGAGTACAATGCCCCATGTTTTTCACAGGAGCAGGATAAACATCAACGTCACAATGCGCTGTATTACGTCAGGAATTCCGCTTCGCGTCCTGGATGTGATGGGAGCCGGAGGCTTTCTTTTGACAAGCTGTAATCCTGAAATAGAGGAGCACTTTACAGACGGAACAGATCTGTCCATCGCAAGGACGCCCGAGGAGATGATCGAGAAGACCGCATACTATCTTGAGCATGAGGATGAGAGAAAAGAGATAGCGATAAACGGGCAGAAGAAGGTGTTTAAGGAGTTCTCCTACAGGAGGCTTTTGCCGGAAGTGATAGGATTGGGCGTAAATATATTGAAATAACTGATAGAATAGTATTGGAAGAATATGTATAAGAGATTTCTTTGAAAGGAGCGATATGATAATAAGAGAAATCAAAAGTTTGGATGATATATGGATGAATCATAATCATTATTATGATGATATGGTGAAATTCTGCATTGACAGAAAGAGAAGAATAGTTGCAATTGATGCGGATATGCATATAGATCTTGAGTATGAATTGTATGATGATGGTTCTGATAATAAGGACATATTTGGAGGAAACATCATGAAAGACCCGGTTGAAGTGGTTTGGGAGTCACATCCAAATATTGAACGCAATAAAGAGCTTGGTATAGGTAGAGGACGTGAGCTCACGGATCAGGCAACAATTGATGAACTTTTTGATATACTGAAGAACTGGATCAGATGAGGTTTTGCATTATGACAAGTGAAAATTGGAATAAGCTGGATATAAAGGAACAACTCTCAAATGTGGACGGAGAGGTAAGGCGTCTTGTAAGAGCGAGGAACAATTTTAAGAAGGGTATTGCGAAAGAAGATCATACATTATCTTACCTAAGGAAAATTCACGAACTGATTTGCCTTACCTGTGAAGATCCCAAAAATATCAGAAGAAAAGCTGAACTTGTGGATGAGGAGCAGGAAATAAACATGTGGATCCGAGGTGAGGTTGGAGACGATTATATATTGAGATACTGGAGACAATATACTGATGCGATAAGTTGATGACAGCTGCAATTCTAAAATTTTTATTAAATCGTATTTTTGAATATTATTAACTATAAATTATTTGCCTTCATTACCGATATAGAGGATAAGAAATCGTGTAGAGACGACTCGTTTCTACTGAATTGTCATGTAGCCAACGGTAGCACATCAGGTTTGGATGCCCGCGGTAACCCTTAGGACCGGGCACGGAGGTAAGCAAAATGGGAATGGAAGCAATTAACGGCTTTAGCCCGCTCATTCAGCAGACTACGCCACAGATTAAAACACAGGTGCAGGAGCAGAACCAGTCTAAGTCTGAGCTTGCAAACTACGAGGCTGCCGCACCAACAATGGAGCTGACTGTCGAAGCTGCTGACAGTTCCTCCAATTCCAAACATGACTCACAGGGCGGAGCCCAGAACTTCGCAAAGGGTCAGGAGCGCCTTCAGGCAACTGAGGAACAGATCCAGGAGGACAACGAGAAGATCAGAAAGGCCATCTCTGAGATGACCAAAAACGTGAAGTCCAACGCAGAAGCTGTATTTGGAATCCACGATAAGACCAACCGCGTCACCATCAAGATGGTAGACAAGGACACCAAGAAGGTTATCAAGGAATTCCCGCCGGAAGAAACTTTGGATATGATAGCCAAGGTATGGGAAATCGCAGGCATCATGGTTGATGAAAAGAGATAAACCTTTAAAGACACCGCAACCAACAGGATAGCAAAGCACCCAGGGAAGCGGTGCGACACGGACGTCAATGTAACACTCACGGATTGAGAAAGGAGAAAAAATATGCCTATACGAATAACGGGAATGAACTCGGGACTTGATACTGAGAGCATCATCACCGCCCTCACCCAGACCAAGCAGGACAGGCTGGATAACGCCAAGAACGATCAGAAAAAGCTCACCTGGAAACAGGATAAATGGAAAGAGCTCAACAAGAAGGTGGTTTCCTTCTACAACGGAACCCTTTCCAATATGAGATTTTCCACTGCATATACCAAGAAGGCTACAACTGCCAGTAAAGAGAGCGCTGTATCGGTTGTTACCGGTGATACAGCGATGAATACCACTCAGACCCTTGACATCACAAGCCTTGCAAAGGCTGCTTATCTCACAGGTAACCAGGTCAAGGATTCAGGCGGCAATTCTGCCAAGAGATCTACATCTATTGACGAACTTGGGCTCAGTGCCGGGCAGCAGCTGAAGTTCAGCATCGGCGATAATCCAGACGATGTGCTTGCAGTAGACATCAAAGAGGGAGATACAATTGAAAGTATCCTTGGAAGACTGAAGAGTGCTGAGTCTTCCGAAACTCATACAAAGCTTAACTTCAACTTCGATGACAACAACGGTAGATTCTATGTTTCATCCCAGAAGGAAGGTGCCAAGGCGGCATTCCATCTTGTGGATGAGGGCGGCGAAAACTCCGCGATGAAGAAGCTTGGCTTTGCACTCAACGGCGCCGATGAGAAGTCGAGCACCAACTATATTGCGGGATCAAGTGCCCAGATCACACTTAATGGTGTTGATTATACGTCGGAGAGCAATGTTTTTGAGATAAACGGTCTGACCATCACTGCCAAGGAGGTTGCATCGGGAATCACTCTTTCAACCAAGCAGGACACCAGCGGTATCTACGACAACATCAAGAACATGCTCAAAGAGTACAATGACCTGATGAAGGAGATCTCCACTGCATACGGTGCGGATAAGGCCAAGAAGTACAAGATGCTCACCGATGACCAGAAGGAAGCAATGTCCGATAAAGAGGTCGAGGAGTGGGAGAACAAGATTAAGACCGGACTCCTCAGCGGCGATGAGACTCTTGGAAACATCAGATCCGGACTTAAGGACATTGTCAATCTCGGTTTTGATATCAAGCTCAAGGACGGAACCACAGCCAACTTCCATCTGAGCGACTTTGGAATCGGGACAGGAAGCTATTTCAGCACCAAGGAAGAGGACAGAGAAGCACTTCACATCGATGGCGACAAGGATGATACACTTACAAGCGGCAACACTGATAAGCTCAGTGCGCTGATATCTTCGGATCCCAGTGCTGTAAGTGATTTCTTTACACAGTTTTCCAAGTCCATGTACAGCAAGCTTTCAGACATGATGAAGGGCACTGAGTACAGGACTGCATTTACCATTTATGAAGATAAACTGATGGCATCCCAGTACAGTTCATACAACACCAAGATATCCGATGCCCAGAAGGCGCTTGAAGCGGCACAGGACAAGCTCTACAAGAAGTTCTCGCTTATGGAATCCGCACTTGCCAAGACCAATTCTGCAAGTGGTTCACTTTCAAGTTTCTTTGGTGGTGGAGGCTGATATTAATACGGGAGCGATTTTTTGGTATAATTATTAAAAAGATTGTGAGGGACATTTATGCCGGTACTTACAGCGCAACAAAGAGCTGCATATGCTCAGTACAAAAATAATAAAGTCAATGCAGCCAGCGGCCCGGAGCTTACACTTATGCTCTATGACGGCACTATTAAGTTCTTAAATATTGCAAGCGCAGCAATTGAGAATAAAGATATCCAGAAAGCTCATACCAATATTATGAAGACAGAGAAGATCATCGATTATCTCAGGAACACTCTGGATATGAAGTATCCTGTTGCCCAGGATTTTGAGAACATGTACTCCTATATCGCAAGGCGCCTTATTGAGGCCAACATGACCAAGGACAAGGAGATTGTCGATGAGATCAATGAGCACATGCATGCTATCAGGGATAACTGGGTTGAAGTTATGAAGGCCAATCATATTGCAGTAAAGGAAGCGTGATTATGGTTTCAGCTAGTTTGGACATGCTTGAAGAGAGCCTTGTCAGGAAGCTTGATGTGATGCACAGGATCCAGGAAGAAAACGCAAGGCAGAAGGATATCTTATCCGATCCGGATCATCTTGATGTGGAAGAGTTCGACAGGACACTGGATGTTAAGGGTGAGCTTATCGATCAGCTTCTGTCACTTGATGAGGGATTTCAGACTCTCTTTGACAGAGTCAAGGAGGAAGTCGGGGAGCACAAGGAACTGTACGCGGATCAGATAAAGAGGATGCAGAATCTTATCCATGACATCACAGATGCCAGCGCATCGATCGAAGCTGCTGAGAGACGCAACAAATCCATGGCTGAGAACTATTTCAAAGTTGCGAGAAACCATATGAATCAGGGAAGACAGTCATCTGCCGCAGCTTTTAACTATTACCAGACAATGAATAATTTCAAGAACGTTCCGCCTCAGTTCATGGACCGGAAGAACTGACGTAAATTGTATATAGAATGAACACAAAAGGACTTGAGCCTGTTTATCGGCATCAGGTCCTTTTTTCTTTAGACCGGAATGAAATTAATTTGAAATAGTTTCAAAAATACAAAAAAATATGAAAAATTCTTTCGGAAAAGGTTAAGTGTGGAGTTTTGATGCCGATATAGTTAGTGTAAAATAAAACAAAAGCAGCCATGGAAGGGACTCCGCAGGCGCTGCACAAAAAAATAGGAAGGAAAGGCAGCAAGGAGGCGGGCCCCGTTCATGGAGGATTAAATATGGTAGTACAACACAATATTACAGCGATGAATTCCAACAGACAGCTTGGCATTACAACAGGCGTACAGGCTAAGTCAAGTGAGAAGCTTTCATCCGGTTACAAGATCAACAGGGCAGCAGATGATGCGGCAGGTCTTGCGATCTCCGAGAAGATGAGACGTCAGGTAAGAGGTCTTACACAGGCATCCGCCAATGCTCAGGATGGTATCTCAATGGTTCAGACAGCTGAGGGTGCTCTCAATGAAGTTCATGATATGCTTCAGAGAATGAGTGAGCTGGCTGTTAAGGCTGCCAATGAGACCCTTACATCCAATGACAGAACTTATATACAGCAGGAAGTAAAAGCTCTTCAGAGCGAGATCAATCGTACTTCCAACGATACCAAGTTCAATGAACTCGAGCTCCTTAAGGACGACGGCAAGGTGTATAAGCTTCAGGTAGGTGCTGATAATGACCAGACAATCAGCGTAAACCTCAAGAACATGACAGCAACCGGTCTTGGAGTTGGAAAAGGAACAGTTAAGGTTAACGGTTCAAGCGCTACAAACGCTCAACTTGCAATCAGTGCTATCAAGAAAGGTATCAGCAAGCTTTCATCCATGAGAGCTGATCTCGGTGCTGTTCAGAACAGACTTGAGCATACGATCAAGAACCTGGATAATGTAACTGAGAATACACAGGCTGCTGAGTCCGCAATCCGTGATACTGATATGGCCAAGGAGATGGTAAGATACTCCAACAATAACATCCTTGCACAGGCAGGACAGAGTATGCTGGCTCAGGCTAATCAGTCCAACCAGGGTGTTCTTTCACTCCTTCAGTAAGATTAAAGCAGCATAATATAGATAATGTCCCGCCCTGCATAAAATTAACAGGGCGGGTTATTTTTTTTTAATAAATTGGGAATAAAGAATTTACATTATACAGATGATAAGTGGCTGAAAGTGCGTTATAATCTAGTTAGGAAAAAGATTTTTAAATTTTTTGTATTTTACCCTAAAGTTTTTGATTCTGTTTCCGATACATTAGTTGCAGGATGAAAAATGAGTACAAACGTACCGATCCTGCTGAGGATAATAATATTCCGCCGGAATTCTCAAGATCAGGGCCCGGTCAGGAGGAGACCTAAGGAAATTATTATAAAGCTTTATAAGAAACCAAACAAATGCATCACTGAGACAAAAGGATTTGTTTCAGTACTTACAAGGAGGTAAATTATGGTAGTACAACACAACATTACAGCAATGAACTCAAATAGACAGCTTGGTATCACAACTGGTGTACAGGCTAAGTCAAGTGAGAAACTTTCATCCGGTTACAAGATCAACAGAGCAGCAGATGATGCAGCAGGTCTTGCAATTTCCGAGAAGATGAGACGTCAGGTAAGAGGTCTTACACAGGCTTCTGCTAACGCTCAGGATGGTGTTTCAATGGTTCAGACAGCTGAAGGTGCTCTGAATGAAGTTCATGATATGCTTCAGAGAATGAACGAACTGGCTAACAAGGCTGCAAACGGAACTCTTACAACAGCTGACAGAAGTTACATCCAGCAGGAAGTAACAGCTCTTCAGAGTGAGATCAACCGTACAGCTAATGACACCAAGTTCAACGAGCTTGAGCTTCTTGGCAACTTCAAGGGCGGCGCACAGAGCCAGGAGTACAAACTTCAGGTAGGTGCTGACAATGATCAGACAATATCTGTTAAGCTTAACAAGATGACAGCTTCAGGTCTTGGTGTTGCTTCTGATAAGGTTACAGTTGGTTCACAGAAGAGCGCACAGTCTGCTATCAGTGCTATTAAGTCCGGCATCAGCAAGCTTTCATCCATGAGAGCTGATCTCGGTGCTGTTCAGAACAGACTTGAGCACACAATCAAGAACCTCGACAACGTTACTGAGAATACTCAGGCCGCTGAGTCCGCAATTCGTGACACAGATATGGCCAAAGAGATGGTTAAGTATTCGAATAACAACATCCTTGCACAGGCAGGTCAGTCAATGCTTGCACAGGCTAACCAGTCCAACCAGGGTGTTCTGTCACTTCTTGGCTAATCGTCTATTTGACAAATGCGACTACCACAAAAGGGTCTCGGTTTTTCCGAGGCCCTTTTTCATACTATCAATGCTTCATCAGTTCTATAAAAGACAATACATCGCGTTGAAATCTGTCTTTTTCTCCGGCTATTATTCTTCTGTATTCTGTGAACTGATCCTGGTAAGATTTGAAATTGTTGCAGATATCATGCAAGAGTCTGTCGATTTCATCGAGCGAGTCCTCAGGAGAGCTGAATTTAAACTGCGATCCGATTGGGACATCTTCATCATAGGCTGCAGCACCTTGTCTGTTTGTAATGACGCAACATCCGTTAGCAGCTGCCTCACGCGGGATTCTGTCTTTTCCCGGATGATTGCCGAAATCTACGTGGCGCTCTGCATAAGAAAAACCATTCTGGATTTATCGGACAGTTTATTGATTGCGGAACACAGCTGATGAGCAAGTTCGGCACCACCGCTTTTACGGTTTGATGGCGCAAGGATATAATATGGCATGCTTTTTTCCTCCACGAAAATGGTAAATTATATTGCTATATCTGCAATAGAGAACATTTGCTTTAATTTCATATCATATCGGAAATTCTTTTTTACGTTTTCAAATCCAGATATGGCAATCCTTTTACGCTCATCATCATGCTGCAGGTAATAGTCTGCTTTATCAAGAGCTTCTTCATAGCTGTGGAACAGAGCAAGGTCCTTGCCGTCAGTAAACCATTCTTCCAATTCCGGTTGTGAATTAGAGAGAAGAAATGCCCCGCATCCCATCACATCCAGGGCACGAAGAGGAATCGCGCTTTGTGCAGCCCGCAGGCTGCAATTCAAATTGATCTTTGCAGACTTAAACAGAACAGGCATTTGAGTTTGGTAATCAAGTGGGCCATGAATCGTGACGTCTTTGAGAAATGCTGTTTCAGTATCGCCGATGTCATAGGTATATAAATGTGTATCATGTCGTTTGCCCAAAAGTTGAAGAAGGGTAATTCTGTCAGTATAGGTTACGAATTCTGCGATGCTATAGGAGAGCTGTGACTTATTAAGGTGAATTTTTCTGCCGATGACTTCATATTGCCTGTTAATTTCGCTGATGATAGAGTCTGTAATATAATCGTTTACTACATACTTGTCGTAAATATTGTTCTGCAGAGCAACAAGTCCGTCAATGTATTGAACCATCTCTTTAGACAATCCATCTTTTATGATGGGGAGTTTTGATCTATAGAGTTTCCCTAAAAAAGCAATATCATTCTTATATCGATCATCCGGTATTAACTGCTGATACTTGTCTGTGTTTACGGCTAAGGTCATGTGATAAACCCTGCCGTATCCCATTTCCTTAAAGTGTTTTACCTCAGATTTGTCAAACAGAAAGATATAATTCGTTTCATATTTCATTTCGTCACAAGGAAGAACATTGATCGGAGTATCGTATGACCAGGTAAGGTACTTGATGGAATTGTCGTTACAAACTCTAGCGGCGACAGGATAGAAATTGGTAGTAATAACTACATCGATACCTAGTTTTTTAATTGTACGCGCAAGAAGCTCCTCGTACTCTGTATCTTCGTACATGTTATCATCTTTAAAAACATAAATAAGCTCTTTGACACTATCAATATCGAAAAGCTTTCTAAGAGCGCTTACTATGTCTTTATGAGTATAAGATCCCTGTCCGCTTACTAGAAAATTCATTCTGTTTTGGTCTCCTGAGCAATGTTTATATATAGTATTTTACTTCATGGTATGTTTTTAATAAAGGAGCTGATTTGGCGGTATCATATTCTGATGGCACGGACTGTACACTTAATGCTAAAATAAATCTAGATATAGAATTGTATTGAAAAAAACGATATTAAACACATTTCCCAGGAGGCAAACGAAATGGCAGCTGACAATCATTTTGATATACTTATAGTTGTCACTCCGTCAGATTGTGACAGACTTCTTCCTCTGTATCCCAGACTCGTGGAGAACTTTGACAACGGTAATATCTGCTTTATCGGGACGTCCAAAGTTGGTGAACTGGTGGCAGGCAGCGCTATTTCATCACGCTCGTCATGGGTAGATGAGAATGATATAGTTCCCTTTGATGAAGTACATGCCTGCATGGCTAAAAGACTTGAGCCTGTACTAAATGGTGAGCCGCTCCCCAGGGGAGTTACCGGGTGGTACTATCAGCAGTTTCTCAAGATGCAGTATGCGAACATGTGCAGGGATGAATATTACATGGTCTGGGATGGAGATACCATTCCCTGCAGGAAGATCAACATGTTCAGTCCTGAAACGGGACAGCCATACCTTGACCTCAAGCATGAACATCATGCGGAGTACTTCGAGACTATGGGGAGGATACTTCCCGGATTTGGCAAGGTGATCGAGAGGTCTTTCATTTCGGAACACATGCTCTTTAGATGCGACATAATGAAGAATCTCATAGCGGATATTGAGAAGA
>CAMNOS010000048.1 GCA_946546925.1 uncultured Butyrivibrio sp. | reverse complement strand
GTCCCCAATGACTCACAACTGAGTTATTTGAGGCAGTGGGGGCGGAGAAAAATAAATCCTGCTCTCGCAGGTCGTAGATTTTGGCCGGCACCTGGCGAGGTCCTTTCGAGCCTGGTACCGCTGCCAAAAATCTTCGAGCGAAAGCGTGCCAAGAAGCAGGTTTATTTTTCTCCACCCGCCACGGAGTAAATTATTCGAGGAAGAGTATGAACAGATACCGTGTAATGCTGGTGGACGACGAAGAGGATGTCGCCCAGGCAATCATGAAAAAACTGAATTGGGAGGAGATGGGGTTTGAAAACCCAAGGTATGCCCACAACGGCCTCGAGGCGCTTGAACTCTCCGAGGATCTTCGACCTGATATCGTCATGACCGATATCAAGATGCCCTATATGGATGGCATGGAGCTTTCAAGGAACCTGAAACAGCTCTATCCCAATATCAGGATAATCATCTTTTCGGGCTTTGATGACTTTGAGTATGCTAAGGAGGCAATACGGCTTGAAGCAGAGGAGTACATATTAAAGCCCATCGATTCGGATGAGCTTAAGGCTGTCTTTACGAGAGTACATGAGGCTCTGGACAGGGATATCGATGAGAAGCTCAATGTGGCCAAGCTTGAAAACTACTACATGGATTCGCTTCCTCTTCTGCAGGAGGATTTTTTTGCATCCCTTGTGGAGGGCAGGATCGCAGATGACAAAATAGAAAAGTTCATGTCCGACTATCGTATAGATCTGGCCGGGCCGCTCTTTGCCGTGGCCATTGTCCATATAAGCAGCTCGGGAATCCCCGAGGGAATGAATCCGGTCCTTCTTTCTGTTTCGGTGCGTAAGCTCCTTGAGGAGAGAATGGATGAAAAGTGGGGCTGCAGGTTCTTTTCCTATCTTGGAAGCACCGTGATGGTAGCCCAGTTTTCGGACAGAAAGGATGCAGCTTCTTTTACCGATACCTGTGACAGGCTCTGCCGTCTTGCAATAAGCATATGTAAGGCGAAGGTTACTATAGGAGTCGGCCCTCTTGTTGACAGCCTTTCTGATATTGACACTTCCTACCGGGGAGCAAGGGATGCGGTTTCTTACAGGGTTCTCTACGGCAATACCAAGGCTATTAACATTTCCGAGATAACACCTATGGAAGAGAGCGGGGACGAGGGATCTGACGGGGAAGGTCTTTTTGATGTGTTCAAGAAGATTAAGATGGCTGACGAGCAGACAGCTTCCGAGGCTGCCGAGAAGTACATTGATATGAACACCGTAAACCAGTCATCCATACAGAGTCACCGCTTCTTTGTGATGGAGTTGGTTAGTGAGCTTTATAAGTTTGCAAGGAACAACCAGCTTGATGTCAATGAGATCTTTGATATGAACACCGATGTCTACGCAGTGGTTCAGCAGATGGAGAAGGCGGAGCTAAAGGAGTGGTTTGGCAGGGTTGCGGGCAAGATGCACGGCCTTATTGAGGACAGGAGATCCGGCAACACAAGGAGCTTTGTGCTTAAGGCAAAAGAGTATGTGGCCGATCACTACGCAGATCAGGACCTGTCCATAGACTTTATCTGCAGCTATCTCGGAGTCAGCAGCGCATACTTTTCCACGGTTTTCAAAAAGGAGACAGGTAAGACTTTTGTGGGGTATCTGACGGATTACCGTATGGAGAAGGCTGAGAAGATGCTCCTTGAGACCGATGAAAAGACCTATATCATAGCCAGGGAGGTCGGCTACTCTGACCCTAATTATTTCAGCTATGTTTTCAAAAAGCAGTTTGGAGTTTCACCATCCAAGTATAAATCCGGCAGGGAATAAATAACTTTGAGCACAAATCACTTTGGTAAAGATAAATTTGATAAGCTGAGGGCTCGCTGGAAGCTGGAAAGATATATGAAGAGCGCCGTGCCAAGAAGCATTCAGGTTACAGTATCGGTTTCTTTTACCGTCGTAGCCCTTATCTGCATGCTTGCAATGGGCATAGCCCTGTACGAGAGGTTCTCGGTAAGATCCGAGAAAATGCTCACGGACGGAACAGAGCAGACTCTGGATCAGACGGTGCTCACCCTTGAGGATTATCTTCGCAGCATGAGACGAATGTCTGATGCCATTTACTACAACGTGATCAAGGATCAGGATATAAGCAAAGAAAAACCCATAGAGCAGATGAACCTCCTCTATGAGGCTCACAAGGATTATCTGATAAGCCTTGCTCTTTATACGGAGGAAGGGGAGCTTGTCTGCGCATCCCCGGTCGGCGTCGAGAAGGCGGACGTTGATGTTAAGGTGCAGTCCTGGTTCAAGACCGCGCTGAATAAGCCTGAGAATCTTCATTTTTCACTTCCACATGTCCAGAATATTTTCGTTGATGACCCGACTTTCAGGTATTATTGGGTAATATCCCTGAGCCGTGCTGTGGAGCTAGGCGGGAGAGGTGTGCCTGAGCAGGGAGTTCTTTTGGTTGATATGAACTACGCCGTGATAGAGCAGATGATGGAGGGGGTCAACGACAATCCCTCACAGCAGTATGTCTATCTGTGCGACAGTTCAGGTGACATAATCTATCATCCGATGCTGATGCAGATTGCAGCGGGCCTGTACAAAGAAAACAATGTAATGGCAGCTTCCTACGACGATGGGAGCCACAAAGAGATGTTCATGGGGGATGGCAGGATTGTCACAGTAAAGACCATGAGCTACACCGGGTGGAAACTCATCAGCGTCATTCCCACCAGCAATACCTATCTTGGTATGAAGGATACCAGATATTTCGTCATCATGATCGTCTCCATAACCCTTCTTGCGATGCTGATCCTTAACAGACTGGTCGCAAGACGTGTTACCATGCCCATCATACGCCTTAATGATTCCATCAGGGAGATTGAGACGGGCAAGGTCAATCCTTCCGTATACATAGGAGGCCCCCTTGAGATCGAGCATCTTGGAAGGACATTGAGGTCCAGTTATGACCAGATAGAGCAGCTGATGAAGGAAATGGTGGAGTCTCAGGAGGAGAAGAGAAAGTCAGAACTTGATGCGCTCCAGTCCCAGATCAACCCGCACTTTTTGTACAACACCCTTGATTCCATAGTATGGATGATAGAGGGAGGAAAATACGAGGAAGCGGTATTTATGATAACCCAGCTGGCGAGTCTTTTCAGAGTCAGCTTATCGAGCGGTAAGACCATCATCTCCATAGAGGATGAGATCAGGCATGCGAGCAACTACATGAATATCCAGAATGTGAGATTCAAGGATGCCTTTACGACTGAGTTTGATATAGATGATAAGATAAAGAACTGCTGTACTGTCAAACTGATTGTCCAGCCAATCCTTGAGAATGCCGTTTACTACGGCGTAAAAGACATGGAGGACGGCGAGATCAGTGTAAAGGGCATTATGGGAGATGACGGCGATATCTATATCACTGTTTCCGACAACGGTTTTGGAATGAGCAGCGACCAGTTAGAGCTCCTTCTTACCGATGACACGAGGGTCAGAAAGAAGGGATCCGGCGTGGGACTTATCAATGTCCAGCGAAGGATTCAGCTTCGGTTTGGAGAGGAGTACGGGCTTAAGATAGAGTCTGAACCTGATGAGGGCTGCAGAGTTACGATCCATCTTCCTGCAATCGAATATACAGAGGAGAACAGGAAAATGCTTGAGTCGGGAAAGGAGCCGGGAGATGAAAAGTAACAGAAATGTCTTTATCCTGTTCATGTCTGCGCTCCTGGTCATAATCCTGATGGCTTCCACGTCAGCTCTTATCATGAGCGGGATGAGCGATGATCCGGTCATGATCTCGGTCATAGTTGATGACAGCTCTTCCGGCAGGTGGGCGTCATTCCAGGCAGGACTTGAGCAGGCGGCCAAGGACAGAGGAGTTAAGCTAAGTATTGTCCCTACGTCCAGGAACCTTACGGTGAACCAGCAGTATCTTATAACCAATGACTGCATCGCAGACGGCGCTGATGGCATAATCCTGCAGTTTGCGGGGAGCAGAGGCACCGAGAATATGATATCTTCAATAAGCAGCAAGGCGGTTCTTGTTCTTGCGGATACGAGTGCCGATATGGATGTTGATATTGAGGGTAAGAGTGCATGCATTGAGGCAGACAATATAGAGATAGGGAGGGCGCTTGCCAACGAAGTACGGCTCGCTCTTGGAAAAGAGCTGTCGTCAAGCACCATAGGTATCGTCGCGGGGAATCAGAAGCAGAACAGTATCAGACAGAGGCTTGAGGGCTTTAGTGAGAACCTTGAGGGGTCAGGTGCAGAGATAGTCTGGACCGAAAGCAGTATCATCAATGTGAGCGATAAGATAGAAAAAAGACAGGAAGGCAGGTGGGCAGACGTGATCGTTGCCCTGGAAAACGCAGGGCTTGAAGCTGCCTGTGAATATGCCTTGAACCTTGAAAGTGCCCCTCTTTTATTTGGCGAGGGCACGTCGATCAAAAATGTCAGTTATCTCGATGACGGATTGATAAAGAGCATGATAGTTCCCAATGAATACTACATGGGTTATCAGAGCGTGACTGCCATCACAAGAAGACTGGACAACAGGATCACACCCATGGAAAATGAGACCATAGGTTTCAGGGTTGTAAACAGGGAAAACCTCTTTGACGAAGCTAATCAGAGGATGCTTTTCCCTGTAGTGGAGTAAGGGAAGGATCCGGTATGAGGAAAAGAATATTTGCAGTGGCGCTTGTATTGATTCTGGGGATGTTTTGTATGTCCTGCGGCACAAAGGCGCCACAGCGCAATACGGGGAAAATCAAGATAGGGGTTACGATCTACGATCAGTATGACACTTTTTTGACACAGCTCATGGAATGCTTTGTAAAAGAAGTTGGGACGGAGGCAGAACTGGTCGTCTTCAATGCGTCACAGAGTCAGCAGACCCAGAACAGCCAGGTCAAAAAAATGATAGAGGACGGGTGCGATGTCATATGCGTGAATCTTGTTGACAGAACAGACCCAACGACGGTGATAGATGCTGCCAAAAAGGCGGATGTTCCTATAATCTTTTTTAACCGTGAACTGGTTGAGGGAGATATCGGAAGATGGAACAGACTCTTTTACGTTGGAGCTGACGCTGCCCAGTCAGGTACCATGGAGGGTGAGCTGGCAGCAGATTTGTGCTGCCGGGATACGGGTGTTGACAAAAACGGCGACGGTAAGATACAGTACGTGGTCCTCGAGGGGGAAGCGGGACACCAGGATGCGATCGTAAGATGTGAGTATTCTGTGGATGCCCTCGTAAGAGCGGGGGTCGAAGTCGACAGGCTCGGATCTGCCATCGCCAACTGGAACAGAGCCCAGGCCCAGACCAAGACGACACAGTTCATTGAGAGCAATAACGGTATCGAGCTTGTTATGTCCAACAATGACGACATGGCGCTGGGTGCCATCGATGCCTATGAAGCAAGCGGGATTGACCGGGATAACTGGCCTGTGTTTTTCGGAATTGACGGAACGGATGTGGGACTTGCGGCAGTTCGGGACGGGCTTTTGTCCGGGACGGTCTACAATGACAAGGAGGGGCAGGCAGGAGCAATGTCAAGGCTTGCACTGACCCTTGCAAGAGGCGGCAGTATTGAGGATATTGCTGATGAATATGATGTGACTGAAGGAAAATACATAAGGCTTCCTTATGCAAAGGTCACTTTGGAAAATGTTGAGGAGTATCTGGGGAGATAAGAAATGGATGTGGATGCAAAGGCTTTAAAAAGAGTCTTTATCACAGGGAGGATAATAATATTTGCCACGGCTGCTGTTGTGGCAATGCTGCAGGGAAGTGAGAAGATAATTGCCTATGATAAGACCGGGCAGATAACAAATACTGTGTTTGCTGTCTTAGGGATTGTGGTCGCCGCTGTTTTTGCCGCAGGACTATTACGAGGCAAGCTCAAGGAGGAGACCGGCCTTATCTGTATGATATTTGGCGGGATGCTTCTTAGGGCTTTCTTTGTGCTAAAAAGTGACATCTGGACTTTGCAGAACGATACCGGTACCTACACCGGTTTTGGGACGGACCAGATAAATATAGGGCACATAGGTTACATTGAGTATATCTACAAGTTTATGCATCTGCCTGACATGGATCCCTACGAGGTGTTCGGCTATTTTCATCCGCCGCTTCATCATATCATTGAGGCACTGTGGCTTACCTTTCAGAGAATGAGGGGCGTACCTGAAGATCTTCTGTTTGAGAATCTCCAGGTTCCCACGCTCCTGTACTCGGGCCTTTGCATGCTGGTGATGCTGCATATATTAAAGGAGTGCAGGGTCAGAGGAAAGGCCATGTATGCAGGCATGGCGCTGTTTTGCTTCTACCCGAGGATGATCGTTTTTGCCGGCTCTGTAAACAACGATATTCTGGCGCTTTTATTTATTCTTACAACAATCTGGAGAGCGCTGTGCTGGTGCAGGGAAAAGAGTCTGGGGAATATCACAGTGCTTTCTCTTTGCCTTGGGCTTGGTATGATAACCAAGTTAAATACTGCCATCTGTGTTTTTTCAATAGCACTTCTCTTTCTGGCTAACCTCATAGAGGTCAGGATCCATGGAAATCAGTTTAGGATGAAGAGTACCCTCTGGCAGTATTTTACTTTTTGTCTGGTTTCAATACCTATAGGTATGTCTTTTATTGCAAGAAATCTGTTTGTGTTTGGGAAAAAGCCGGGGCTGCCTACTCAGGGAGAGACGTCTGTGATGTACACAGGCAATTTCCCCCTGTGGTCAAGGATCGGGCTTCCTTCTGTTTCAGATCTCCACCTTGATTTCCCTTTTCACCCCATAAGCGGGGAGGTTAGCCACAACACATGGGTCATTCTGTTCCAGACCGGGCTTTTTGCAGAGAGTTATCCTGCAGAAATTCCCGGATGGCTTCTGGCTGTGGCTCGAGCCGGATTTGTGTGCTCGATTGCAGCAGCTGTTGTTGCTACTGTGGTGTTTTTTATCGTCTATGCAGTTAAGATGTTAGACAGAGACAGTATCCAGCAGAAGTTTGGAGCATTCTTTTTATGGTTCACCTATCTTTTCATGCTGGCAAGCTACGTGCTCTATGTGATCAAATATCCGTATACCTGCAGCAGTGACTTCAGGTACGTAGCGGCTTCTTTGGTGTTCACTTCCCTTGGTTTTGCTGCTCTGGGAAGTGACAGATTCAGGCTCCCGGGAGTCGGGGACAGCGGCAGGATACTGGCTGGCGCGATAAGCATCATTATGAATATGGTACTTGTTGTTACACTTTTCAGTTCTGTTGTCACTCTTTGGTCACTCTTTTGACAAAAGAACAGATGTTTGGCATAATGAAAGCATGGATGAAATCTTACAGGGACTTAACGAAGCTCAGCTGGAAGCAGTGACTTCCACTGAAGGGTATATCCGGGTTGTTGCAGGAGCAGGCAGCGGCAAGACAAGGGCCCTTGCCCACAGGTTTGCATATCTGGTGGAGGGCATCGGCATCATGCCGGGGCACATTCTCTGCGTGACCTTTACCAACAAGTCGGCAGCGGAGATGAGGCAGAGGATACATCTTCTTACCGGAGACAACGACACGGGATATATCAATACATTTCACGGCTTTTGCGTATCTGTGCTGCAGGAGGATTCACATGCGGTGCAGTATCCCAAGAGCTTTCTTGTGCTAGACAATTCAGACATCGATGATATTCTCAAAATCATATACGAGGAGAGAGGGCTTTCACTAAGGGACAAGACTTTTTCTGCCGCGCGGGATATGTTCGAGATGAGAAAGTGCATAGAGGAGCCTGAGTACTACCTTGATATGCTCAGGATGTCTGCGGATGAACTCAAGAATAAATATGACAGCGCTACCGAGGTCAACGATATTCTTTTCTATGGATATCTGTATCAGGAGAAGAAGTGCTTTGGCCTTGATTACAATGACCTGATCAAGTTTACTCTCTACATTTTCAGTGAGCATGAGGACATCAGACTCAAGTGGCAGAAGCGCCTTGAGTATATCATGATAGATGAGTTTCAGGATATTGACGGATTGCAGTATGAGCTTATGGAGGTGCTTGCGGGATATCACCACAATCTTTTCATAGTAGGCGATCCCGATCAGACGATCTATACCTGGAGAGGTGCCAATGTGGGGTATCTCCTGGGATTTGATCAGAACCATCCGAATGTTAAGACAATCTACATGAATGACAATTACAGGTCGACTCCTCAGATCCTGGCTGCTTCCAACAGCCTGATATCTGCCAATACCCAGAGACTTAAAAAGGATCTGGTGCCAACGAGAACGGGCGGCGAGAGCGTTCTTTGCCATCTTGCGCCGACTACCTCCGACGAGGCGGACTGGATTACAGGACAGATGCTGGTTATGAAGGGAAGAGGCATTCCCTACAGGAATATGACTGTTCTTTACAGGGCACATTTCGTGACAAGGACCATTGAGGAGGCACTGATCAAAGAGAAGATTCCATATACCATATATTCAGGCGTTCAGTTCTTTGGACGTATGGAGATCAAGGACGCCCTGTCATATCTTCGTATGGTCCTCTATAGAGATGATGTATCCTTCAGGAGGATAGTCAATGTCCCCAAGAGGAATCTGGGCAAACGCAGAATGGCCTTTCTTGAAGAGTACTCAAGGGACAGGAAGTGCAGCCTCTATCAGGCTCTTTCTGAGAATCTTGAGCATGAGCTGATCCGCGGAACAGGTGCGCGCCGTTTCATAGATATTATTGAGAGGTATTCAGATTCCTATGAGGGAGTGCCTGTATCAGAGCTGCTCACGAAGGTACTCCAGGATACGGGCTACGAGGAGATGCTCCGAACAGAAGGCGCTCAGGACAGGCTTGATAACCTTGCTGAACTCAAGCAGTCGATCTTTGAATATGAGACCACATGCGGTGAGGAGGTGGGACTCGAGGATTATCTGCGTCATATAGCTCTTTTCACCAATGCGGACTCTGATGCGGGAAGTGATGACAAGGTGAGACTCATGACGGTCCATGCCGCCAAGGGGCTGGAATTTCCCTATGTCTTTCTGTGCGGCATGAACGAGGGAATATTCCCCTCAAGGAAGGTTCACACTTTAGAGGGGATGGAAGAGGAGAGGCGCCTTGCCTTTGTAGCCATGACAAGAGCCAGAGACAGGCTCTTCATCTCAGAGGCAGGCGGGATGAACTTCGAGGGCATCCCAAGATACCCTTCAAGATTCATATTTGATATAGACAGGTCACTTCTTGAGTTTACATCTGAGCCTGATGAGAAGATGATGGCAGCGGCAAAGCGCTATGTAGAAGGCGAGTCACGGCATCTTAAGGGAGCGCTGAGGCTCAATTTCCATGAGAAGGGCGAGCGGGTGAAGCATGCCATACTGGGAGCCGGAACCATACTTGAAATCAATTTCGATGAAGAGAGCTATCTGATCAAGTTCGACGACATTGACACCCCAAGGCAGATATCCTGTAAGGTGCGGCTGGTGAAGGCTTAAGCTGGAGAGGCTGGTGAAGGCCTGATCGGGAGAGGCTGGCAGCTATACCCGTTTTTGTGCAGCTTTTCCATGGCTTATACGTAGGCTTATCTGGAACTTGAAATTTTCAAAAAAAGTACTTGCTTTTCTTATCCGGTTGTTATACAATACTTCTTGTCGCTGATTGAAACAGCGTATCGGGGTGTGGCTCAGTTGGTAGAGCACTATCTTAGGGAGGTAGGGGCCGCGTGTTCGAATCACGTCACTCCGATTCATGAAAACCGCTCAGTTGAGCGGTTTTTTTGTTGCTATGATTTAAAAATGAGTGACCTGTGAGTGACCAAACACGGTGACCTTTAGCCAAATATTTTGACAGACGATGAGCGTGTGCATCTTTCCGGTATGATGAATTGTAAGCCCAATCTTGCGGTAATATATAACATAGGAGACAAGAGAAAGCTGCTTCTGATAGAATGTAAATTTGAATCGCCCGAAAGTAAGTCCAATGGCTATAGCCAGACAGAACTGCAATGGTTTGTTGCAGATTTTTTCTGTAAGTATCATTTGCTAGGACAAATGGAATTAGCAGATTGTATGCTGCCAAAAGGTAATGACGAGAGCGGGCATTCTTTGTTAGTCAAGTTTGCAAGACAAAAAAGTCGTGACAAATACAACTCTAATACAATCCTTATTGAAAATCTGATAAGTGAAGAATTAAAAATATTTAAACAAGCTTAGATAACTGTTAAAGATGCCTGTTAAAATTCTATGAATTGGTAAAAATGTGCGTTGATTTTTGGTCCCTAATCGATATAATGAAAGTAGAAATAGAGATGTTTCCGATGTAAGAGCATCGTAAAAAGTTGTGCTGCGGATGGAGCAGGGTAATTATTCCATCTCATAAGATACCATTTGCAGGTATCGAGCCCGGCAACGGGGATAAACGTTGTAGTCCAGGCAGGGGACTTAATTATTTCTGCACCTTTAAGGCATCTTAACTGGGTGCCAAGGCTGACAACCAGCAGAAAACTCTTTGACACAAGACGGCATTAATGCTATATTCAAGATACAAAAAGGTACTACCCGTACAGCAACGGCTAGTCCGAAATTATACGATTATTAAAATAACCGCTAGTTTTCGAGGCTGAGCGGTTATTTTAATGCTTGCTATTCCGACCTATGGAATAGCCGAGACCGAAGAATGTTGCGCAAAGCGCAAGTACTGCAATCAAGCCTTCCATGGTTATCATAGGGCAGGTTCCTCCTATAGGTATTCTCTTGCGAGTTTCTATATTAACAGGGCTTGTACTCCCTGATAGAGGACTAACCGCGACCGTTTAGGTAGCACCAATAGTATAATTATAGCAGTAATCATAGGCTTGTAAACTTAAATCGGTATCGAAGATATGGAGTTATACTATTTCGTATACTGTATCTGAGAAAGCAAAAAATTGTTTGACCTAATGTTTGACCAAGAGGTCAGTCGGTGTTGTCAAACCTCCTTTCCATGCGGGTTTTGGCATTTTTACAATCGTGTTCGAATCACGTCACTCCGATTAGAATTAAACCGCGTGGTTACGCTTTTTTTTGTTGCACAACATTATTCGCTCCTAATTATTAAAATGCTATAAAGCGCATGAAATGAACAAAAATTGTGCTATGCTAAACAGGCACAGGGCTAATGCACCTGTGCCTGTTTGCTGTCCGGGACGAAAAAGCAGATGGATGGCATAAGACATGATCAGGACATAATTATGAGGAGTGGAGAAATGAAAAGAAGATCCGAAAATTCAAATCAAAAGAAGAAAGGAAGGAGTCTTGTTTCCTTTGTGCTGCTTGCGGCAATGCTTATAGCGTGCCTTGGTTTTACCGGCTGCGGAAAGAGTGCACCAAAGGCTCTTTCAACCTATTGGTCGGCTGACTCTGAGGCGGCAGAGAGCCTCAGGAATTATGTGACCAGGGTTACCAATGAGAAGGACAAGGAGAATTTCATCCCGGTAAAGGACCGCATTGCGGTGTTTGACATGGATGGAACCCTGACCTGCGAGACCTACTATACTTACTATGACACGATGATGTTCATCAATTTCTGTCTTGAGGATCATCCCGAGAGAGTCTCTGATGAGCTCAAGGCGGCAGCAGCTGAGATACGTCCCGGATATACTGCGGGAGAGGAGCTTGCAAGGAACTTTGCCAGGGCCTACGCAGGGATGACGGTTCAGGAGCTCTACGACTATGCCGCAGAGTTTGGCCAGAAAAAGACGGACAGCTTCAACAACATGCGCTATATCGACGGCTTCTACCTGCCGATGGTGGAAGTGGTCAAATATCTTTATGACAACGACTTTACGATCTATGTGGTTAGCGGCACAGAGCGCACAACTACGAGGGCTATCGTTGACAACTCGCCTATCAGCGAATATGTGTCTCCCTCACATGTAATCGGAACAGAGTTTGAAGTCAAGATAAAAGGCTCTGAAGATATTCCTTCAAATATGGATTACAAATATGCCTTTGGCGATGACCTTGTTTTTACAGGAGGTTTTATTCAGAAGAATCTTAATGCCAACAAGACCATCTGGATCGAGAGGGAGATTGGTCAGCGGCCTGTACTGGCGTTTGGCAACAGCGGAAGCGACACAAGTATGATGAATTATGTGATCGACCCTGAGAACAAATATCCCGCACAGGCTTATATGGTGGTGGCTGACGATGACGAAAGAGAGTGGGGAAAGCAGGACTGGGCAGAGAAATCCGCAGCATATAAGGAGCAGGGCTATGTGCCTGTATCGATGAAAAATGATTTCCTCAAGATATATCCCGACACCATCACAAAAAGTGACGAGCAGTACATAGAAACTGAGACTGAAGAAGATGATGAGGCAGCATCAGCCGGCAGCAATGTAATACAGTTTGAGGATAAAAAGAGCGCGGATGCAGCCGAAGATCCCAATGTGAGAGAGAGCCTTTCAAGGGACGGCTACAGCCTTGAGCAGGTTGTTGTACTTAGCAGGCACAATATCAGGGCACCTCTTTCAGGAGCCGGATCTGCCCTTGATACGATAACCCCTCACGACTGGTTTGAGTGGTCGTCAGAGGCAAGCCAGCTCTCTGTGCGGGGAGGAAACCTTGAGACAGGCATGGGCCAGTATTTCAGGAAATGGCTGGAAGAAGAAAAGCTCTTTGAACCCAACTATATACCTGATGATGACGCTGTTCGCATTTATGCCAACTCCAAGCAAAGGACCATAGCTACAGCAGAGTTTTTTGCTGCCGGCCTTCTTCCTGTTGGCGGCGCCGAAGTTGAGTATCATGCAGATTTTGATACCATGGATCCTGTGTTCAATCCGGTTCTCACTTATGTTTCTGACGACTATGTAAAAGATGCTGAAGGAGAGATACATGAAACTTTCGATGGGGCCATCGAGGGGCTTGGTGACAACTATGCCCTGCTTGAGGACGTGATAGATGTAAAAGAATCTGATGACTACAAGAGCGGCTCTTTTACAGGATTTGACACAGGTGATTCGGAATTTGCGCTAGATGAGGGCAAGGAGCCGTCAGTTGCAGGGTCGCTGAAAAAAGCATGTCAGATAAGTGATGCGCTTGTCCTTCAGTACTATGAGGAAGCTGACGATATGAAGGCTGCTTTTGGACATGAACTGTCAGAAGAAGACTGGGAAGCAATATCTGAGATCAAGGATGTGTACGGGGACGTGCTCTTTACAGCGCCGTCTGTGGCAGTAAATGTGGCGCATCCGCTTCTTGAGGAAATGCAAAAAGAGCTTACAGCTGAAGAACGCAGGTTCACCTTCCTCTGCGGACATGATTCCAATCTTGCAAGTGTTCTTTCAGCGCTTGAAGCGGAGGAATACAGCCTTCCGTATACAATCGAGAAAAAAACACCAATCGGGGTAAAGCTCGTTATCAGCAGATGGAAGGACAGTACCGGTGAGGAGTTTGTGAGTCTTGATCTCGTATATCAGAAGACACAGCAGCTCAGAAATATGAGCATTGTTGATAACAGCAATCCTCCGGGAATTTACAGTGTGAAACTCAAGGGACTTGATGCAGGCGAGAATGGCATGTACAGACTGCAGGATGTGCTTGAGCGTTTTTCAAAGGCAATAGACGCCTATGATGAGATGATAGAGGGATATGAACAGGCGGACGCTGCCTGATCGGGAAATAGTCCTCCCGACTCCGTCCCCGGGTCTCACTTTTTGTGCTGCTTGACAATGCCTAGGAGACAATTATACTTTAAGAGAGCCTGTATCTGCGCTGATACGATCTGATTTTTCGGGCTCTGGGAGAAGGGTATGAGTGTTTCGCTTTTTAAAAAATATATAGTCAGCACTTTTGTGATATTTTTTATCGCTTTTGTTCTTGAAATATTCGTTTTTAACTTTTCATCATGGAAGATGATAGGATTTGAAGCACAGGTCGCCGCCAAAGATCAGGATGTGATCGGCGGCGATGACTTCTATACAGAGAGCATTGAGCTTGATGGGGTCCTTAAGAATGTACATGCGGACATTACTGTTGATGGTGCAGACACTGCAAGAGTTTCAGTAATTCTGACGGACGAGGGGGATAAATACGAATACATAACCCCGGAGTTTGTTGTGTGTAACGGCGTTCCAAGGAGCGGGTACTGCAATGTATATCCCTTTGGCAAGGACAGAACGGTTACGGTCAGGATAAGCGTTCCCGAAGGTGCGAGCGCTCATATCAATTCCGTCACTCTCAATGACAGAAAGCCGCTGGATATCAAAGTGCTAAGACTCTTTGCGGTATTCTGCGTCATATGGTTTTCATATCTTATCTTATCTGATACATTTCTTCACAGGATATATTTTGACACTTCAAAGAAATGGCAGTATGTAGTTACGCTGGCACTTATCCTGGTGCTCATTCTCATATCAGCCTTCATTAATCATGCAGACAAAGTGATGATGGCAAGTCCCTGGCCCCACCACCTCCAGTATCAGGAGCTGGCAAGAAGCCTTGAACATGGGAGCGTTGTTCTGTCAGAGCAGACTGTGGATCCGAGACTTGCAGAGGCGGAGAACCCATACGATACGATCTCTCTTCAGGTTGAGGGAATACCGTATTCCATGGACTACGCGTACTATGATGGCAACTATTATGCATATTTTGGCATAGTGCCGGAACTTCTGATGTACTTTCCGTACCACATGCTCACAGGAGGCAATCTTGCCAATTACCGGGCAGTCTTCCTTATGTTCACACTGTTTATTTTTGGCGTGTTTTTCTGCATTGCGGGTATTATAAAGAGATTTTTTGAGAAGGTGCCGTTTATCTTCTATCTGATGATATCTGCATCTACTGTCCTTGGAGCCAATTTTGTTTACCTTGCAGAGAGGCCTGATATCTACAATGTGCCTATCATCTCGGGGATAGCATTTTCGTTTACGGGTCTTGGATTCTGGCTCCTTTCACTCAACACAGATAAAGCGCGGATAAAGAGGATTTCCCTTATTTTAGGCAGCCTTTCCATGGCGCTGGTTGTGGGATGCAGGCCTCAGCTTGCAATCCTTTCCCTTACTGCGATCTTTCTTTTTATATTGCCCGGGAGAGGGGAAAAGAGAAGTCTCTTTACCCGGGAATCAGTCTGGGAAACACTGTGCTTTGTACTTCCTTACTTCATAGCTGCCATACCTGTCTGCTGGTACAATTATGCGAGATTCGGAAGCATTTTCGAGTTTGGAGCCGCCTATTCCCTCACCACCAATGACATGAACCACAGGGGATTTAACTTAAACAGGCTCTATCGCAGCATGTACAGCTACCTCGTTCAGCCCCCTGCCTATAAGACGGATTATCCGTTTCTTTTGTCCAGTATTATCGACGGCAACTATATGGGCAAGTTCCTCTTTGAACACACATACGGAGGAATACTCATCGCCAACACCTTCATGTCATCAATATGGCTGATGATGATAAACGGATTCAGGAACATTGACAAAAGAGTGAAGGTTCTTTCACTGTTCCTGATCGCATCCGGAGTTTTTGTTGCAGGCTTTGATGCCAATGAGGCAGGCGTGATATACAGGTACACCTGCGATTTTGCGCCGCTCTTTTTCCTGGCTGCCATACTCTTTTGGCTTGTGCTTGTAAGCGGCAGCGGAAAAGAGATACTCAGCTATTCCTTCGCAACATCTCTTTTGCATGTCTGTATGGTAATAGCTCTTTTCTACTCATTTCTGACTTTTGTCGCATCGGGGAACAGCGTCTGTCTTGAGAACAACAATCCGGCGCTGTTTTACGGGATTGCGGACTACTTTGTTTTCTGACGGGGGATATTATGATAGACAACAAAACTTCCAAACTATTCAGGGGCCTTGCCATACTCATGGTCATCGGCTCCCACTATGCGGGCTGGATGTACGCCGAACCTTTCAGTGAGACCTGGAAGAACTGGGTCTCAAGCTGGGGAGTATACGGTGTTGACATTTTCTTTCTGCTGTCCGGATACGGACTTGTGAAGGCCTATGAGAAAAGAGGCATTGACAGACGATTTGTTCTCAGGAGATTTTTAAACAGCTACATTCCCTACATCCTCATTGTGGGCTTCTTCAGTCTTGTACTTGACAGGAGCATCGACTGCTGGGAAGCAGTGTGGAAGCTCTTTATCGGATTTGATTTCTGGTTTATGAGCATCCTCTTTGCCTTCTACATCATGTTCATGGTGTTCTACAGGATAGGTTATTTTAAAGAACTGCTTCTTACGGCAGCGGTTATCGGTTTCTCTTACTGGCTCTACACCAGGCAGTTCGCTGACTTCTGGTTCCTTTCTAACGCAGCCTTCCTTATAGGAGTGTACGCTGCAAGTCTCGAGAAGAAGTTTGGTGGTAAGGTAAAAGAGATAATGATAAAGAGCAATTTCTCGCTGATAGCATTCGGGGCCATGATAATCTGTGCCTTCTGGCATGTATTCAGCGGAGAACTGAACTCCCATATCTGTGCGAGCATCATGTTTACGCTCATGGCTCTTGGGCTGTGCGTTCAGTTTAAGGCAGAGGGCTTTGTCCTTCCGACCATCGGAAGGTTCTCCCTGTACATATATCTTATCCATTCAAGGCTCTTCTGGATCGTTGCAGGTAAGCTCTCTGAGATGAGCTACTTTAAGATGTCTGTGATAGCTGGCATTATCACGCTTGCAGTCGGATGCCTTGTGGGCTTCGTGTTTGAATTTTGTCTTGGTAAGATTGGAAAGCTGGTAAAGTGATGAAAAGATTGATATCTATCCTCCTGCTTGCAGGGCTTGTGGCATTTACATTCTGCGGAGTGCTGACAGGTAATAATGAAGAACCAGGGGCCGGGCTTGTGGCAGAAAATGAGGATGCAGAACAGGCAAAGGCGCTGCAGTCAGAGGAGGCACAGGCATCTTTGGCAGAACAGGAGTCTGCTGAATCCGGTATGGCAGAGAACATGGACAGGGATGCTGCAGATGCTCAGCCTGAAAAAAGCGTGAAGGAAAGTCCTTCCGCAGCAGATGACCGAAAAGAAGGAAAGGGCAGCTCTGATACAGAAGAAGGAAAAACCGGCTCTGACGCAGAGAAAAAAGGCGAGGCTGCGCAGACGATACCTGATGAAATTCCGGGGATAGATGCAGCTGATATCAACATGCTCGATGAGCCGGTTACAATGATCGTAAAGTCTGATGTCAACATAAGAAAGGGCCCAAAGTCCTCATATGACATCATCGGGGAAGCCGATTCCGGAGAAGAACTCACGGTTATAGGAAGATACAAGTCGGATGGCTGGTATTACATAGAGTTTGGTAAAGAAAGAGCTTTTGTAAGTCACAGATTTCTGTTAAAAGACAAAAAGGAATATGACGAGTATCAGGCTCAGCTTGCGGAAACTGCAAGACTTGCAAAGGAGCAGAAGCAGCAGGAACAGGCGGCATCCGCACAGCAGGGACAGGTAGCAGCGCAGCCGGCGCAGCAACCGGCACAGCCACAATCTGCACCACAACCTGCAACAGCGCAGCCTGCCGAGCAGCCTGCACCCGCCATAGCGGGAACTCTTTTTATAGGAGATTCAAGGTGCGTTCAGATGAAAGCCC
>CAMNOS010000047.1 GCA_946546925.1 uncultured Butyrivibrio sp. | reverse complement strand
GCAAAAAGTTCAATATCTTCGTGAACTTTGCTGAGAGCTTCTCTAGAATATGAAATGATGCTTGTCTTTTTAATGAAATCATCGACTGAAAGTGGTGAAAAGAACCTCGCAGTTCTGTTGGTGGGCAGGATGTGGTTGGGACCAGCAAAGTAGTCGCCAAGGGGCTCTGATGAGTAGTCTCCGAGGAAGATGGCACCCGCGTTCCTGATCTTGGTCATGGTTTCATAAGGGTTTCTGGTTATGATCTCAAGGTGCTCAGATGCTACTGCATTGGCTGCTTCAATGGCATCTTCCATGGTATCTGCCACAAATATGTAGCCATAATTGTCAAGAGATTTTCTGATGATCTCTGCCCTTGAAAGGGTCTTTAAAAAGTCGTCGATCTCCTCTGATACTCTGCTTGCAAGTTCCTGTGAAGTAGTTATGAGAATGGCACTTGCCATTTCGTCGTGTTCTGCCTGAGAAAGAAGATCCGCAGCTACATATCTTGGATTGGCGGTTTCGTCGGCAAGTACAAGGATCTCACTTGGACCTGCAATAGAATCAATGGACACGTGACCGAAGCATGCCTTCTTGGCAAGGGCTACAAAGATATTGCCGGGGCCTGTAATCTTATCCACCTTAGGGACTGATTCGGTTCCAAAAGCCATTGCAGCTATTGCCTGGGCACCACCGACCTTATACATTTCAGTTACTCCCGCGATGTCAGCAGCAACGAGAGTTCCGGGATTGACAGTGCCGTCCCTGGAAGGAGGCGTACACATCACTATTCTCTCAACGCCTGCCACTTTGGCGGGAACAACATTCATAAGAACACTGGAGGGATATGCAGCCTTGCCGCCTGGTACATATACACCTGATATCTCGATTGGAAGGATGCGCTGCCCTAATATACTGCCGTCTTCCTTGGTGTCAATCCAGGTGTTTCTCTTTTGCTTTTCATGGAACTGCCTTATGTTCTCAGCGCTCTTTTTCATGACTTCGATAAACTTCGGATCGAGGGCGTCATAGGCTTTTTTGATCTCATCCTCAGTTATCCTGATGCTTGATGAGTCAATGGTGCAGCCATCGAATCTTGATGTATACTCAAACAGCGCCTTGTCACCGTTCTGACGTATATCGTTTATTATATCATTAACTGTCCTCTCATATTCGGTGTAGCTTCCGGGATTCCTTCCGAGGAGATTCCCTAAAAGCTCTTTTTTGGTCTCTTCTGTCAGTTTAATTATGCGCATCTTACAAATTCTCCTTTATGCTGCTGATAAGACTCCTTATCCGCTCGGTCTCCATCTGCATGCTAACCTGATTAACTATCATCCTGGCTGATAAGGGGCATATCTCCTCAAGTACTTCAAGTCCGTTTTCCCGAAGAGTCGATCCCGTCTCAACTATATCAACGATAACATCTGAAAGATTAACGATGGGGCCAAGCTCCACAGATCCGTTAAGTTTGATGATGTCGACGGTCTGATGCTTCTTGTTGAAGAAATAGTCCTTGGCAATATTGGGGTACTTGCTGGCTACCCTTATCATCTCCCTGTGTTCAAGAAGTTCACGGGCTTCATGAGGGCCGCAGACACACATTCTGCACTTTCCGAAGCCAAGATCAAGCACTTCGTAAACTCTTCTTTTCTCCTCAAGTATAGTGTCCGCGCCTACAATACCAATATCAGCGGCGCCATATTCCACATAAGTGGGAACGTCCGGTCCCTTTGCGAGGAAGAACTTGAGCTTTAATTCTTCATTGGTAAAAATGAGCTTCCTTGTCTTTTTATCAAGTATCTCATCACACTCGATTCCGCATTTACTTAGGATCTCCATCGTCTTATCCACAAGTCTGCCCTTACCGAGGGCAAAGGTCAAATATCTCATTTTCATTCTCCTTTTCCCTTAAGCCAAAGAGCGACTTTCCTGCCCTCTGCCCGCAGTCTTGAAGCTTCTGCAAGTGCCACGGAGAAATCCTTCTCAGTGTACTCAATAACCTGCACTTCCTCTTCGTGTTCTATTGATACGTTCTGTCTGTAAAGAGCAGACATCAGGTCGTCAATTATTATGACAAATCCAATTGCAGGGGCATCCTTGCCGTATTTGCCAAGAAGTGAGTCATACCTTCCGCCCTTTGCTATTGCGTCGCCAACGCCGTAAGTATATGCGCTGAAGATGACGCCGGTATAATAGTTGAATTTACTGAGCATGCCCAGGTCAAAAGATACATATTCCGATGCGCCGTAGTCCTCAAGTACCTGATAGAGCCTCTGAAGCCTTGAAATGGCTGAGAGCGACCTCTCATTGGAAACTAAAGCCTTCGCCTTCAAAAGAGCCTCATCAGAGCCTATAAACTCAGAGAATCTCACAATGAGGTCCTTGTACCTGTCGGGGACATTACGCTGTGTCATGATGTTCTCTGCTGCGAAATAGTTCTTCTGAAGGATCTGTTCCCTCACCATTTCCTCGGTCTCCTCATCAATGCCGGCTTCCTCACAAAGACCCTTGTAGTAATCCGCATCTCCGATTGATACCTGAAAATCGGTAAGTCCTGAACTCTTCAGTGATTCTATAAGAAGGGCGATCATCTCAGCATCCGCAAATACAGAGTCATCATTAAAAAACTCTACTCCTATATCGCAGTTCTCCTTGAGCTTGCCCTGAAGATTGGATGTGTTAAGGAAAGACTTCCCCTGATATACAACCCTGACAGGGTCGCTGTTTTCAAGCATTACCTTGGATGCGCACCTTGCTATTGAAGGTGTAAAGTCAGGACGAAGCACCAGTGTGTTGCCTTCCTTGTCAAAAAACTTATAAAGTTCCTTGGCTGCTGATGCATTGATCTCTTCTGCAAATACATCAAAAAACTCAAATGTCGGAGTGTCTATATCCTTATAGCCAAAACTCTTCATTTTCCTGTGTATCTTCTCACGTACCAGGAGTCTGTCGCTGCACTCGTCGCCGTAGATGTCCCGGACGCCCTCGGGGGTATGTAATAAAACTTTGTTCATCTGCACCTCGCTTTAGCAATTCACAGTGCTACTATGATAATTCGCTACTATAGTAGAGAGTTTAACCTATATACATAGCCTTTGTCAAATCTTTTATTCCCTGTCTTCAAGGTCGATAGACATAGCATCAAGGTATGGAACCAGGATCCCTGCTTCTTTGGACTGCCTGATGATGTATTTCTCCTTGAGTTCATCGTGTCTGAAGCTCTTCCTGCCTCCGCTCTGGGCCCTGTCCCAGAACACCTTAAGATCTCTGTAGGGCAGGTAGTAGAATTCGTTTAAAGAGCTGTAATAGATCAAAAAGAAAGCGACGCCGTCCTGTTTTTCAAAGCTGTCCATGAAAAAGACCTGGTGCTCATGAATATTCTCAAGGGCAAAGGTCTCCTGAGCGCACTCTTTGGCATCAAAACACACAGGGATCCCCTGGACGGCGCCGATGTAGTCCACGGTACTCTTCTGATCGAAATAGGCAAGAGTTATGTGCCTTGTCTCTTTTTCAATATTTATTGGTGTAATGGGGGTTGGTATCTTCTGGATCAGGGCAAGACCAAGCTCCTGATACTGCTCATTGGTCCTGTTGACCATCTCTTCCAGTGTAGATCCCCTAAGTCCCCTTGATTTCCAGGTCGGCATATCATCGTCTCTCCAAAATCTTATCGAAGGCAGACGGAAGCTGGGCTATGAACTTCCTGCCCGAAAGATATCCAAAAGGCTCCTTGCAGTCAGAGGGGAATTCTACTCTGTAGCTGTGAAGAAGCTGTGTATTAAGCCCTTTATACCTGCGCCCTCCATACTTGACATCGCCTATGATGGGATGGCCGATACTTGACAGATGCGCGCGTATCTGGTGGGGTTTGCCTGTTATGAGTCTGATTTCCATAAGGGTAAGGTCGTCGCCTGAAAGGTACTCAAGAGGCTCGTACTCCGTCTCAATATATGAATATCTGTCATCTTTGGGGTCAGTATTTCTTATAGTAGCCTTGTTGCACTTTTCATCCTTGTAAAGGTAACCTGTAAGGCGAAGCGGCCCCGCAAGGCGGCCTTGAACGATAGTCCTGTAGTACTTATCAATACTGCGTGTTCTGATCAGCTCCGTCATATATCTTGCCCCGGCAAGAGTCTTGGCGCAGATGACAAGTCCGCTGGTATTGCGGTCCAATCTGTTACAGACTGATGGCCTGTAGGTTTCAAGGCTTTCTTTTGTTATACTGCCGCTTTCAAGAAGGTATTCGATCAGCCATTCATTTAAGCTGACATCGCTCTTTTCGGCCTTCTGGGAAAGAACTCCGGAAGGCTTATTGACAAGAATAATATGCTCATCCTCATAGATTACGGGAAGTTCTCCAAACTCTTTTCCGGCTTTCCCGGTAATCTCCATACCGTGCCCGGCAGTGCCCCTCATTTTTTCAAAAGTCTCATCGGAAAAATAGATCTTAACGCTGTCTCCGGAGGCCAGCTTTTCCTTTCCGTCTGCCTTGGAGTCGTTGAGGGTTATATTTTTTTTGCGGAGCATCTTGTATATAAAACCCTTGGAAGCTTCCTTAAGGATACCTGAGAGGAAGCTGTCAAGACGCTTTCCCGCTTCATTTGATCCTATAACAATCTCTTTCATAGAATCTCCTACAGTGATATGGACAAAAGAACTGATGCAGCAGTTTCCTGAGTTCCCGCAACCCAGGCATCCTCGATTGCCCTGGGGTCAATGTTTTTCTCACTTCTTATCCTCTCAAGCTGGTCGAGTCTTGAACAGAAAGCATCAATGCTGTCAAATACCTTGATGCTGTAGCTTGAGTATCCGTTCTGTGCCATCATCTTTTTGATGTGTTTCTCAAGGTCTGATACATCGGCGGATTTATCCTCCATAAGACAGCAGATATTCTTATCAAGGACCGTTGAGGCTGACATGTTGAAATTCCTGTCGTAGGAAGTAACAACTTCATCAAAGCGCACAAGAAGACCTCCCATATGCTTTTTGATCTCCTCATATGCCGAATTGCTGCAGGGCTTAGCCCTCATGAACATTATGAGATTGACAGCGCTCCACCCGGTAGGAAGGCATAAAAGAGCAGCCAGGATGCTGAGATAGTTCTTGCTTGAGCCAAAGATAAAAAGTCCTATAAAGAATAAGGCAAGAACGATTCCTAAGAATATACCCGTTCTCACAATTCCAAGTTTTTTCCTGTATTCTATATACCCGTATTCGCCTTTATACTTCTTTTTCATCAGTAAATCCCCAAAAATCTTCTATGTAGTAATCTGACAGCGCTTTCTTTTCATCATCGCTGTGCCTTGAGTAGTCATCACTTACTGCAACAACTGTCATGCCCGCATTCCTGGCAGCCTTGATACCGTCGACCAGATCTTCAAAAACAAGGCATTTCTCAGGTGAAGCAGAAAGCTCAAAGGCCACTGTCAGATATATGTCAGGTGCAGGCTTTCCTTTTAAGATTTCTGTTCCGGACTTGATGCTAAGAAACAGATCCTTGATCCCATGTGACTCAAGGACTTTTTCTATAAGCTGCGTGGAGTTGCTTGATGCTATCCCAAGCCTGATACCCTTTTGTGAGCACAGGTCAAGAAATTCAGGAACGCCGTCTTTTAACGGCACTTCATGAGTATACTTATCCATTGCCATCTCGTTCCAGGCATTGCCGATCTCTTCAATTGAATCAGGGAGATTGAATCTCTCTTTAAAATAAATGGCAGTCTCAACAAAGCTTCTTCCGCCGATGTCCTTCTGGAGAGTTACCGGCGCCTTGATACCAAAACTGTCCAGATATTCTATGTCTATTGCCTTCCACATCCACATGGAATCAACCAGCGATCCGTCAAGATCAAAGATCACTGCTTCAAAATCATCTATATTAAGTCCCTTAATACTCATATCATTTTCCTGCTTTTAATAATGTGATCTCCTCTTTGGTTAGAGGTCTGTAGTCTCCAACAGATAAGTCATCCGTGAGCTTAAGAGGTCCCATCGAGACCCTTTTTAAAAAGACAACTTCGTTGCCCACAGCTTCGAACATCCTCTTAACCTGATGAAAACGCCCCTCGTGGATTGACAGATACACAACCATATTACCTTCCTCATCCCGCTCTCCGATCCTTGCATGGGCAGGAAGTGTAAGAAATGGCGATCCGTCATCATTTTTGTCGCCTATATCGAGTCCTTCCTCCAAAAGCTTAATCTCTTCTTCGGAAATATCACTTTTAAGATGTGCCTCATAGGTCTTATCCACATGCTTTCTGGGCGAAAGAAGCTCATGTATAAGAACTCCGTCGTCTGTGATAAGAAGAAGACCCTCAGTGTCTATATCGAGCCTTCCGCAGGGCGATAAGCCCCTGATGTTCTCATCTTTCAAAAGATCGAGTACTGTACGGCTGCTTCCGTCGGTTGTCGCAGATACAACTCCGGCTGGCTTATTGAGAAGAAAGTAATGAAAACGACTGTAAGACAGTAGTTTACCATCAAATGTTATCTCATCATTCTCTTCATCGATGTGAACATCGGACTTTTGGGCCGGTTCTCCGTTAATTCTGCATCTGCCGTTTTTGACGTATTCTTTTATCTGTTTGCGGCTTCCTATGTTGTGGTCAGCCAGAAATTTATCCAGTCTCAATTTATTCCTCAATAGTTGAAATTGGCGTTGAATCTGAAAGGAATGCTCTCAGCCATGAGTTCATAGTTGTTGTAAGATCTGCAGACGATGGACGGATTGGATGTCCCTGAGGGAACTCTCACATTGAAAGACTGAGTCTGTTTGTTCCTGTCCCACATCTGCAGAAGTGAGAAGGTCTGTCCGCCATCATAGCTGTAACTGAAGTATATCACAGGGCTCTCGGAATCCTTGGTGGTCATCTCAACAAGTACATTGCCGCTTGAAAGGTCATAGGCAAGGACCTTAATATTGCAGACCTCGGGTTCTGTTCTGTCCTGCCTGACTATCCCTGCCGGTTTACCGATAGTATTATAGGTAAAACCGGAATAATCCGTTCCGAGAGCTTCTGATCTGAGACCGAAATACTTGGCAATCGCAGTTGCATCAGCATGTGCGAGCTTGTCCACAAATCCGGACGTTCTGATCATATTAACATCATAGCTGTGGTCAAGGTAAGCGTGTTCGAGTATCACACAGGGCATATTGTCCGAGACGCAGTGCCTTATAATTCCGTAATAGTCACGTCCGGTATTGCCGATCCTGGTCTTGACTCCCTTCTGATAAAGTCCAAGTCTGCTCCACTCAGTGGTCACTATCTGCCCGAAGTCAAAACCTTTCTGGAAAAATCTTCCAAATGCAGATGTCCAGACTTCAGAGCCGTAAAAATGGTGCTCAAGGGATGCGTTAAAATGAATGCTGAATACAAAATCCGCATCGACTCTCTTAGCGAATGCTGCTCTGTCCTCCAGAGTCATTTTGGTATCTGTGGTTCTTGTCTGATAGACTGTAATATTCTCATATTTAGACAGCTCATTGGTAAGAGCATTTGCAAGCTGAAGAGTTATATCTTTTTCTGTGATACCGTTGTAGATAGCGCCGGTGTTACCCTCTCCTTCTCCTCCGTGACCTGGATCTATAACTATTACTATCGGCTCGGGCTCTGCATAAGAATTGATTGAAGCAGAAGGTGAAAGAACAAGAGAAAATATCAAAACAGTTGTAAAAAGATAAGAAACCACTCTTTTACAGGGTTTCTTTGAGAATACTGACATTTAACTTCCCCCCCAAAAAAAAATTGACCGATAAAAAATAGGCTGTGAAATATTTGGGTGAAATCATCACCAGAAAGAATACAAATATTTCACAGCCCATTAGAATATTCTTAGTTGAGCATGTCGAGATTGACATCCTGCCCCTGAGGCTGTCCGCTTTCAGCAGTACTTACTGTTGTTGCAGACGGCTGCACAAGATCTGCCCTGTTGGACTTAATGATCTCACTGTACTGTGTGAGGGCTGAGAGAATGTTGTCATTGCTCTGGCTGATCTCTTTGACCATGTTGATGCTGTTCTGCTTGATGGATTCTACGATTTCATCGTTGTTCCTGTTTGTGGCATCAATCGACTGCGAGATGATGCTCTCAACACTTGCAAGAAGCTGGTCTGTATACTGAACTGCGGCAGCCTTCATATCGTTGGCTTCCATCATGGCATTGTCAAGAATTCCCTTGGCCTGCATTGCGGCCTGTGCTACAACATCGTTGGCCTGAGCGTAAGCCTGCTTCATGATCTCGTGCTCATTGATAAGGTCATTGGTGTGAACAGTTGCCTCATCTATGAGTTCCTGCGCCTTCTTGCGGGCATCATTAAGGATTGCCTCTTTGTTACTTATTATCTTCTGGTATCTCTTGATCTCTTCGGGAGTCTTGCTCCGAAGCTCCCTCAAAAGTTCATCTATTTCCTCTTTATTGACAATGATCTTGGTCTGAGAAAGAGCTGCCGGCTTGCAATTGTCTATATAGGTCTCAATCTCGTCAATCAGCTGTTCAATCCTGCTAGTCATAATAAGTTCCCCCTAATTTTTATGTCCGTATTTCCTGTACAGGCTATCCGCTATAAAGTCCGGAACACACGGCGATATATCCCCATTGTAGCTTGCAATTTCCTTGACAACAGAGCTGCTGAGGTATGAGTACCTAAGAGACGTTGTAAGAAATACGGTGTCAACCTGATTGTGGCTTAGCTCCTTATTGGTCTGAGCTATCTGCAGTTCATATTCAAAATCAGTAATAGCTCTAAGTCCCCTTATTACGATATGAATATTGCTGGTCTTGCAGTAATCAATAAGAAGTCCGCCAAAGGACTCAATCCTCACATTTGGAAGGTCCTTCACAGATTCTCTTAACATTTTAACACGTTCATCCAGCGTAAACAATGGAGTTTTGGCTGAATTGGTCATCACTGCGACGATCAGCTCATCAAACATCGCCGATGCGCGACGTATGATATCAAGATGCCCGAAGGTCACAGGATCAAAACTTCCGGGATAAACAGCAGTCTTCATTGTGCCACCGCCTTTCTGTAGAGAAATACATGCTTGTTGGTCTTGTACTCCTTGACGCGCCTTACTTCAAAGCCATAGTTCTCAGCAAAAGAAAAGTCCATATCAAGTGATGCTTCTACAATTATCATGGTGTCTGCTGTGACATATCTCATCTCTGAGAGCTGTGAAAGTGTTCTCTCATAGAGCTCTCCGTGGTATGGCGGATCTATGAATATGATGTCCGCTTCCTCTTCCTTGATATTTCGAAGACCCAGCACCACATCCTGCCTGATCACCATGGCATCATCTTCAAAATGCGTGGTCTTCAGGTTCTGCATAATGCACTTGTAGGCAGTAGCGTTATTCTCGATAAATACAGCTCTTCTGGCGCCTCTTGAAAGGGCTTCAATCCCAATCCCGCCACTTCCGGCAAACAGATCAATAAAAACACTTCCCGGAACCTGATTCTGTATCATATTAAACAGGGTCTCTTTTATCCTGTCCTGAGTAGGCCTCGTATCATTGCCCTCGGGAGTAACAAGTCGAAGGCGCCTTGCTGATCCTGCAATTACTCTCATAGTCTCACCTTTGTTCCCTTGGTATCTCTGCTGGTTATCTTGAGATGACCAAGATTAAGTTCTTTTCCGTTGTGCTCTATCTTCTTCTCCTCCATGTCCTCGAGGAAATACACATCGCGAACATAGTCATTCTTCTGAAGTCTCATGCCTCTGACACCTACAGCAGCCTTTTTCTTCTCAGGCACTGTATCAACTGCAAATCTAAGGAAATAACCGTCATTGGTGCGAAGGACAAGAGTCTTTTGCGTGTGGAGAACCTCAACATTTACGACTTCATCCCCATCAAGAAGCTTGGTTGCGGCAACTGTTCTCTTGGATACATCGAACTCTCCGCCGTCAACAATCTTCATCATGGCTGTTTTGGTGGTAAAGAGTATCCGGTAAAGGTTGAGGTCCGACTGGCTTGCGGCGTGGATGATCGACTCCTTGGAAGTATCGAAGTTACTTACGTTATCTATAGGAACTCCCTTATCTCTCATCTTGCACTGCGGCAGATCCATGGCCTTGACTGTATGGAGATTGCCTGTGTTGGTAAAAAAGCACACTTTGCCGGTATTCTTCATGACAAAAGAGAATCTGAACTCACTCTCGATCGTTTCTTTATTCTTCTCATAAGTTGAGACATCAATTGTCTTGGCATAGCCGAATTTGTCCATGATAAAGGCAACATCAGTCTCTTCAAGAGGCTTCTCCTCGTAGACTGCAGTCTCTCTGTTGTCAATCTCAGTGCGCCTTGCCCTCTGATATTCCTTCTTGATCCTGGTGAGCTCATTCTGGATAACCATTGACATTGAGTCGTGGCTCTCAAGGATATCCTCGTACTTGAAGATGTTGGCAACTGTCTGCTGATGCTCTTTGACAAGGGCGTCGAGTTCAAGACCTATCAACTTGTAAAGTCTCATCTCAAGGATGGCGTCTGCCTGAGCTTCTGTGAAAAGAAGCTGTGCAGCCATTGCCTTGGATTCTCTTGACTTGAAATTGATGCCGTCCGTGACACCGTTTACAAGGCAGTTTTTGGCCATGGGTCTGTCTTTTGAACCACGAAGGATCTCAATAACGAGATCTATGACATTGCAGGCCTTGATGAGGCCTTCCTGTATCTCTTTTTTATCCTGTTCTTTCTTAAGGAGAGTCTGATATTTTCTGGTGGTTATCTCAAACTGAAAGTCGGCACAGGCACGCATGATCTCCTTAAGAGACATGGTCTCGGGCCTTCCGTTGTCAATGGCCAGCATGTTGACGCCGAAGGTATCCTCAAGCTTGGTCTTCTTGTACAGAAGGTTTGTGAAATTCTCAACATCAGTGTCCTTCTTGAGTTCTATGACTATTCTGATGCCCTCTTTGGAGGACTGATTGGAGATATCTACTATGTCGTTTGTGACCTTTTTCTCGGCGAGCTCTGCAACATCGGCCATGAATTTGCCGATGCCTGCGCCTATCATGGTGTATGGGATCTCTGTTATGACAAGGTTTATGTGACCGTTTTTGCCCTTCTCGGTCTCAACCTTGCCTCTTATCCTGATCTTGCCGACACCGCTCTCATAGATTGATAAGAGCTCATTCTTGTTGATGACAACGCCGCCTGTAGGGAAATCAGGTCCTTTAATATATTTCATAAGATCCCTGGTCGTAAGGGAGTCATCCTGAATGTAGGCAATCTCGGCATCTATTACTTCCGCAAGATTGTGAGGCGGTGTGCTTGTAGCCATACCTACGGCAATACCCTCAGATCCGTTTATGAGGAAATTGGGTATCTTGACGGGAAGTACGGAAGGCTCTTTTTCTGTTTCATCAAAGTTTGGAAGAAAGTCAACTACGTTCTTGTCAAGGTCCTCAAGGAAGTTCTCCTGGGTGAGCCTTGCGAGCCTTGCCTCTGTATAACGCATGGCAGCTGCACCGTCACCCTCAATGTTGCCAAAGTTGCCGTGACCGTCTACAAGAGGTACTGATTTCTTGAAGTCCTGTGTCATTACGACAAGGCACTCATATATTGAGCTGTCGCCGTGCGGGTGATATTTACCCATTGTATCGCCGACTATCCTTGCGCTCTTCCTATAGGGTCTGTCATACCTTATGCCAAGCTCATACATATCGTAGAGAGTTCTTCTCTGTACTGGCTTAAGGCCGTCCCTTATATCGGGAAGAGCTCTTGCAACTATTACGCTCATGGCATAGTCGATGAAGGACTTCTGCATAACCTCCGAATATTCGGTTCTGATAATTCTGTCGTCCATTACAATTTCCTCTATATATCAAGTTCTGCATCTGTTGCGTGCTGATGGATGAATTCTCTTCTGGGCGGAACATCTACTCCCATGAGAAGTTCAGTCATCTGGGATGCCATCTTGGCGTCCTCTATCTCAACGAGTTTGAGAAGTCTTCTTTCAGGGTCAAGTGTAGTCTCCCAGAGCTGTTCGGGGTCCATCTCACCAAGACCCTTGTATCTCTGAAGAGTGAAGTTTTTGTGAGTCTTCCTGTATCTGGAAAGTGCAACGTCATCGTACAGATACTCTTCCTTGCCCTTGGAAGGCAGCGCTTTATAAAGCGGAGGCATTGCAAGGTATACATGTCCTTCAAATATCAGTTCAGGCATGAACCTATAGAAAAGAGTAAGAAGAAGCGTTGCTATATGTTCACCGTCGACGTCCGCATCGGACATGATGATTATCTTGTCGTAGCGAAGCTTGGCGATATCAAAATCATTGCCGTATCCTTCGGAGAATCCGCAGCCAAAGGCGTTGATCATGGTCTTGATCTCGGCATTGGCGAGAACTTTGTCGATACTTGCCTTCTCGACGTTGAGGATCTTACCTCTGATAGGGAGGATTGCCTGATAATTCCTGTCCCTGGCCATCTTGGCACTGCCGCCGGCGGAATCTCCCTCTACGATGAAGATCTCGCACTTGGAAGAATCCTTGCTGATGCAGTTGGCAAGCTTACCGTTAGAATCGAAGGAGTACTTCTGCTTGGTAAGCATGTTGGTTTTGGCCTTCTCCTCGGTCTTTCTTATCTTGGCAGCTTTCTCTGCACAACCTATTACGGCCTTGAGAGTCTCAAGATTTCTGTCAAAGAATCTTGTCACTTCATCGCCGGTTATCTTGGATACGATCTTGGCTGCATCCTGATTGTCCAGCTTGGTCTTGGTCTGTCCCTCAAATCTTGGATCAGGGTGCTTGATTGAGATAACCGCTGTCATACCGTTTCTTACATCAGTACCGGTGAAATTATTGTCTTTATCCTTGAGGATATTGAGTTCCCTGGCATACTGATTGATTATGTTGGTAAACATGGTCTTAAAGCCGGTCAGATGAGTACCGCCCTCAGCATTGTAGATATTGTTGCAAAAGCCGAGAACTTCCTCATGGAACTCGTTGACATACTGGAAAGCGGCCTCAACCTCGATTCCTTCGCTCTCTCCGGAAAAAGAGATAACGTCAGTCACTGCTTCCTTGGACTTGTTCATGTCCCTGATAAAACCGGTTATTCCGTCAGGCTCATGAAATTCTATGTATTCCTCAACTCCGGGGCGCCTGTCTTCAAAACAGATAGTAAGTCTCGGATTGAGGTATGCGGTCTCGTGAAGTCTTGATTTAATATCATCTTCCCTGAACCTGGTCTTTTCAAAAATCTCGGGATCCGGAAGAAAGCTTATCCTTGTGCCCGTCTCTCTTGTGGGACCTATCGGCTCAAGAAGTCCTCCTTTGAGCTCCTTGGTGGGATATCCTCTCTCGTAGGAATCCTCATAGATAAAGCCGCCTGTCTTGATGCGTACTTTCATCCAGGTTGAGAGCGCGTTAACAACGGAGGAACCTACACCGTGTAGGCCTCCGCTTGTCTTATATGCGTTATTATCAAATTTACCGCCTGCATGGAGCATAGTGAGAACTACACGCTCGGCTGTAATGCCTTTAGCGTGCATGCCAACGGGAATACCACGACCATTATCCTCTACAGTCGCGCTTCCGTCAGCCTCCAGACATACACTGATCCTCGTGCAGAAACCTGCCAGATGCTCATCCACTGCGTTGTCCACAATCTCATAGACAAGGTGATTGAGTCCCCTTGTGGAAACACTGCCGATATACATACCGGGTCGTTTTCTTACTGCATCAAGGCCTTCCAAGACTGTAATACTCGAAGCATTATAATTATCCTGAGCTGCCATAAAATCCCCTTCAAATACTTTTTGTAACTAAATGATCAAAAATGAAGCCTTCTTGTGACTGTAACCGCAAGTGCCCCCGGTCCGATATGGCATGCCACTGAAAGTGACAGCGGATCAAGGTGCATTTCGTGTCCGGGAATAGCTTCCTCTACTTCCTTCTTCCACTCAAGTGCCAGATCAAGGTTGTTGGTGTAGGCACCTGCTATATGGAAATCCCCTGCTTCCATTCCGCCGAATCTGTTCTCAATATCAGATTTGATGGCATTTATCATGATGCTCTTGCCCTGCGCGCTTGTCCTTGCCTTGGCAAAGGCATCGAGCTTCTCGCCCTGGATCTGCAGAACAGGCTTAAGACGAAGAAGTGTGCCGAGCGCAGCGGCTGCGGGAGTTATCCTGCCGCCCTTTTTGAGATAATGGAGAGTGTCAAGCATGATATATATGCTCGAGTCCATCTTGGTCTCAAGAAGTTTATCCCTGATCTCTTCTGCGGAAAGCCCTGCAGCTGCCATATCCCTGGCATCTATCGCAGACTGTCTCTGAGTTACGGAGATCCTCTGATTGTCTATTACAAAGACCTTGCCATCATATTCTTCTCTGGCGATCATGTACGCACTCTGACATGAACCGGAGAGTCCGCTGCTCATGGGGATATAGATAATCTGGTCGTGATCCTCAAGGCACTTATCCCAAAGCGTCATCAGTGCATCGGGTGTCGGCTGACTGGTGGATACATTGGCATTCTCAGCAAGTTTCTCATAAAACTGGGACTGTGTAAGATTGATATCCTCAAAAAAGTCCTCTCCGTCTATCATAAATGGCATCGGAACAACATATATCCCGAGTTCCTGTCCCTGCTTCTGAGTTATTCCGCTGTTTGAGTCTGTAATAATAGCTATCCTGGACATGGCATTTAGCCGGCACAGCCGACATTCCTCCTATTTTTACCTATTTTAATAAACTAAGTTTACTTTTATAAAGTTGTAAAGTCAACCGGATTGACAGATTTTGTATTTATAAGTTCTCTAAGTACATCATGTTGTGGAAGTGTAAGCTCCGGGTCCTCTGAAAGAATCCTGTCAGCATCCATTGCCGACTCCTTGACAAGGTCCGAGTCATGGTAGATATCTCCGAGCCTGAAATTAAGCTCGCCGCTCTGTCGAACACCGAAAAGATCTCCGGGGCCTCTCTGCCTGAGGTCCTCCTCGGCAATTTTGAATCCGTCATTGGATTTGTTCATGATATCAAGGCGTTTTGCTGCATCCTTGTCATCGGAAGAATTGAGGAAAATGCAGTAAGACTGCTTATCTCCTCGTCCCACACGTCCCCTCAGCTGATGAAGCTGCGACAGTCCGAACCTCTCTGCGTTTTCTATCATCATCACAGTCGCATTTGGAACATTTATTCCAACTTCTATTACCGTCGTGGACACAAGAATATCGATTTTATGTCTTGCAAAATCCTCCATTATGGAATCCTTTTTCTCAGGTTTCATCTTGCCGTGGAGCATCTCGATATTTATGTCATCGGAAATTGTGGCTCTTAGCATCTGCGTGTAGTCCGTAACATTCTCTACTCCGTCGAGCTCTCCCTCTTCGATCATCGGACAGATTATATAGACCTGTCTTCCTTCCCTGACCTGACTTTCTATGAACTTATTGGCAGTCGGTCTGTAAGAGGGTCCTACGACGCAGTTCTTGATGGGGATTCTTCCCTGTGGCATCTCATCGACAACTGAAATATGAAGGTCTCCGTAAAGAATGATTGCAAGAGTTCTCGGAATGGGTGTCGCGCTCATGGCAAGTACATGGGCACTATAGCCTTTTCCGGTAAGAGCCCCTCTCTGCCTCACACCAAACCTGTGCTGCTCATCGGTGATAACAAGTGAAAGGTTCCTGTATTCAACTTTGTTCTGAATAAGGGCATTTGTTCCAATTATGCAATTGACTTCTCCCTCGGCGATCTGCCGCTGGACCTCTTTTTTGACCTTAGCGGGAAGAGCTCCTGTCAAAAGAGCTACCTTCATGTTTGTAATATGATACTTATCAATCAGCTCCTTAAAGCTCTCGTAGTGCTGAGCCGCCAGAACTTCCGTAGGTGCCATCATTGCGCCCTGATATCCGTTAGCACAGGCAGTTAGAAGTGCAAGGAATGCAAGTATTGTCTTGCCTGATCCCACATCGCCCTGAATAAGCCTGTTCATTACATAGGGGCCGGAGAGATCCGCCTGAATATCCTTCCAGGCCCTCTTTTGGGCAGATGTCAGATCGTAGGGAAGGAGTTCCAAAAGTCTCTTTGTATCAGCAACCTCTATCATTGGAGCTTCATTTTTGACTTCATCGGAGTGCTGCTTAAGAAGGCGCAGCCTGATAACAAAAAGAATAAATTCGTTGTATGCAAGGCGCCTTCTGGCGTCTTCAAGAGAGCGGCTGTCAGAGGGGAAATGTATCCCTTTTACTGCTTCAGAATATGGGATAAGGTGAAGCCTTTTAAGAATATCCTCTGAGATAAATTCATCGAGTTTTCCGATGTTTTTGAACGCTTTCTCCACTGTCTTCATGACCGTGTTGTTGGAAAGACCCTTTGTAAGGGGATACCTGGGCTGGAGACGCCCGATAAGAGGGGCATACTCCTCTTCCTTGTACATTTTGGGATGGTCCATTGAAAAGAAATTGCCCTTTTTTCTGACTGTGCCCCTGAATATATAGGTGCTTCCGCTTCGAAGGGAATTGACAAGATACGGAGCGTTAAAGAAAGCGATCTTAACCCTGCCCGTCTGATCAGCAGCTTCAAATGCAACAATTGAGAGATTTCTTACCCGCCTTCTCGTGATATTACCTATAATTGTAAGCTTCGATGCGCATATGACGTTCTCTTTAAGGTCAGAAGCCGGGATTGGGGCATCAAAAAGATCATATCCCCTCGGATAGTACCTTAAAAGGTCACCGCAGGTATAAACACCGCATTTATTAAAAAGGACGGCTGTCTTTTCGCCGATCCCCTTTAGAGATGTTATTTTTTCTTCAAGTTCACTTTTTCCCAAAACAGTCCCCCATAATACAGATAAAGCCGGGCATTAAACGCCCGGCTTAAAAGTTTATTCAGCGGATACTATGTAGTAATAGATGGGCTGACCACCGTATTGAAGTTCAACATCACATGACGGGAATCTGGAAGCAATGCGGTCTCTGAGCTCACCGGCGTCTTTCTCATCCACTTCATCGCCGTAATAAAGGCTTATGAGCTCTTTCTCATCACTCATCATCTTCTCAAGCATATCAAATGTGACATCTGAGATGACAGAACCGACACCGAGAATTCCCTTGTCGCCGATACCCATGTAGTCACCCTGTTTGATGGATACATCATCAATTACAGTATCTCTTACGGCATATGTAACTTCACCGGTTGCAACAGTCGAAAGGGACTCGGTCATTGCTGCTATATTGTCATCAAGCGGAATGTCCGGCACATAGTTGATTATGGCTGTGATGCCCTGAGGCACAGTTTTGGTGGGAACTACTATTATCTTCCTGCCGTCATCTGAGTCCTCAGACATAATTGCAGCCTGATTGGCGGCAAGTATGATGTTCTTGTTGTTGGGAAGGACAATAACAGTATCTGCATTGACCTTGGCTACAGCATCAAGAATATCTGCAGTACTGGGGTTCATGGTCTGTCCGCCCTCGATGACATGATCGACACCGAGGCCTCTGAAGATATCCGCAAGTCCGCCTCCGGCACATACTGTGACAAAGCCGACATCTTTTCTGGGCTCTGCGGGTGCTGTTTCTTCAGGAGATGCATCGACCTTGTCTCCGAGAGGAATATCATCTCCTTTAGAGTATGTGGGAGTCATCTCGGCAGCACCGTTGATCTCGGTCTTAATCTCGGACCAGGATCCGTCTTTATTCTCATGGAAGAGCTTCTCTCTGTGCTCCATCCACATATTGTCTATCTTCATATTGG
>CAMNOS010000046.1 GCA_946546925.1 uncultured Butyrivibrio sp. | reverse complement strand
GTTGCAAGGCAGCTTCGTGAGATCATGGCCTCTCTCGGGTTTAGAAGCTTCAAAGAGATGGTTGGACGCACCGACTGCCTTGAGATGAGGACCTTAGGTGACAGCCGCGGCGCAGATCTGACCCGGATCCTGGACAGGAAATATGCAGGGTGTGACAAGAGCTCTTTTGATTCTAAGGATGTATTTGATTTCGGACTTGAAAAGACGCTGGATTCCAGGGTTCTGATACCGGAATATGAGAAGAAAAAGGCAGAGCTTTCCGATAATCTGACGGGCTCATCGGCAGCATTGAAAAACCATGAAAGTGTTCATGTCTCTGTGAATATATCAAGTACCGACAGAAGTTTTGGAACACTGCTTGGAAGCCGGGTTACCGCTGATTTCGGTGATTCGCTTCCTGAGGACTCATTTGTCGTTGAGGCAAAAGGGGGCGGAGGACAGTCCTTCGGAGCATTTCTGCCGTCGGGTGTTACCCTCAGGCTTATCGGAGATGCCAATGATGGTTTCGGAAAGGGACTCTCAGGCGGCAAACTGGTGGTGAGACCTTCGGATAAGGCAGGCTACAGGGCTCATGAGAATATCATCATAGGAAATGTGGCACTCTACGGAGCAACTGGCGGAAAGGCTTATATCTGCGGAGTTGCCGGTGAGAGGTTCTGCGTGAGAAACTCCGGAGCGGTAGCTGTTTCTGAGGGCTGCGGAGATCACGGCCTTGAATACATGACCGGTGGAAGAGCAGTGATCCTCGGAATGACAGGCAAGAACTTTGCCGCAGGAATGAGCGGCGGAATCGCATATGTCCTTGACAGGGAGCACACTCTTTACCTGAGGATGAACAAGGACATGGCCTCTTTGTGGGAAGTCACTGAGAAGTATGATATAGCTGAGCTTCGAGCTATTCTTGAGGATTATGTAAAAGAGACAGGATCTGATTTTGCAAAAGAGATACTGGCGGACTTTGAATCATATCTGCCTGATTTCAAGAAGATAGTGCCCAATGATTATCAGAAGATGATAACTGCCATAGGAAGATTTGAGGAGCAGGGAGTAGATCATGAGCACGCAGTACTTGAGGCGTTCAAGGAGATGACATAAGGCTTTGGAGGAAAAAACAACATGGGAAAAGACACAGGATTTCTGGAATTCAAAAGAATGGAGAACGGGGACATACCTGCGGAGGAAAGAATAAAGACCTTTGAAGAATTCCACACGCCTTTATGTTCACAGGAAAGGAGGCAGCAGGCCGCAAGATGTATGAACTGCGGCGTCCCGTTCTGCCAGTCGGCTATGGAGCTCTCAGGGATGGTGGTCGGCTGTCCCCTCCACAACCTGATCCCCGAGTGGAATGATGAGATATACAGAGAGCATGACAGACATGCCTTTGACAGGCTCAGAAAGACCAGCAATTTTCCTGAGTTTACAGGAAGGGTGTGCCCCGCTCTTTGTGAAAAAGCCTGCAGCTGCGGTCAGTACGGTGATCCTGTAACCGTTCATGACAATGAGCTTTTCCTGGTTGAGAGTGCTTATGCAGGCGGCTTTGTAAAGCCTCTTATACCTGAGATACGAAGCGGGAGAAAAGTTGCCGTAGTTGGAAGCGGTCCATCCGGCCTTGCTGCAGCTGATGAATTAAACCACAGAGGTCATCTTGTAACAGTATTTGAGCGGGAGGACGAGATAGGCGGTCTTCTGATGTACGGAATCCCCAACATGAAGCTGGACAAGAGCGTCATAAAGCGCAGAAGAAAACTCATGGAGGAAGAGGGCGTTACTTTCATCACAGGTGTTGATGTGGGAAAAGACAGGAAAGCTGCTGAAATTCTTGAGGAGTTTGATGCGGTCGTTCTCTGCTGCGGAGCCAAAAAAGCAAGACCTCTTGCGGCAGCAGATCCTGAGAAGGTAAAGGGTGTATACTATGCTGTCGACTTCCTGACAAAAAACACCAAGGCTTTGATGAAAGCAAAGGACAGGAGCGTTGCTTCCCTTAGAAAGCAGGGAGGATTCATAGATGCTGCCGGAAAGAATGTTGTGATCGTTGGCGGCGGGGACACCGGCAATGACTGCATAGGAACCGTTATAAGACACGGGTGCAGGTCTGTGACAGCTCTTGAAATGATGCCTCAGCCACCAACAGAGAGAGCCGGCAACAACCCCTGGCCAGAGTGGCCAAAGATCTTAAAGACTGACTACGGTCATGAAGAGGCGATAAAGGTATTCGGACATGACCCCAGAGTGTTTGAAACAACCGTAAAAAGTATATCAACAGACAAAAAAGGTAATTTAAAAGAAATTACTACTGTTAAAGTTACCTTCAGTGGTGGTAAACTGTCAGAGGTTGATGGCTCTGAAAAGACACTCAAATGTGATCTGCTTCTTATCGCGGCGGGATTCATAGGCTGCGAGGACTATACAACTGATGCTTTTAAATTAGAAAGAAGCAGTCGCGGGACAGTTCTGACCGAAGCGCCCGGGGGAGATAGCAGGAAACGGGATTATTATGGATACCATATCCCGAAGACCAGAATTTTTTCTGCCGGGGACATGCGCCGAGGGCAGTCACTGGTGGTCTGGGCAATAGCTGAGGGCAGAGCCTGCGCCAGACAGGTCGATGAGTACCTGATGGGATATACAAATCTGTAGGAAGTCAATGGGGACGGTTCTTTTGACTCATTCATTGGCGACATTGAATCATATCAGGTTTATGGGAAGGGATTGAATAAGTACAGTTCCCGGTAAACCATGGAGGTTGGATATGTCTTTTGACGAAATACACGAGGAATGCGGAGTGTTCGGAATCTATTCCCCGGCAGGCGCAAAGGCTTCAAGGGATATCTACTACGGCCTTATGGCTCTTCAGCACAGGGGACAGGAATCTGCTGGAATGTCACTGTCTGACACCGAAGGGCCCAAGGGCAATATAGTCACCCACAAGGGAATGGGGCTTGTAAACGAGGTTTTCGACAAAAAAATGCTCGAAGAGATGCCGGGAAATATCGGAGTAGGACACGTAAGATACTCCACAACCGGAGGGAGCCTTCTGGAAAACGCCCAGCCCATCGCCATGAATTATATAAAGGGGAGCCTTGCCCTTGTCCACAACGGCAATATCGTCAACGCCGGAGAGATCAAAGAGCAGCAGATGTACAGAGGACAGGCACATTTTACAACCTCCGATTCTGAAGTACTTGCCTATGAGATCATCAGCGAGAGGATCAAGTCCGAGAGTATTGAGGAAGCTGTCATAAGAGTGGCATCCACGCTTAAAGGCGGATATGCCTGCATCATAATGAGCCCGAGAAAACTTGTGGCAGTCAGAGACCCTTTTGGAATAAAGCCTCTTGTCATAGGAAAGAGAGATGAGACATATATCATAGCTTCCGAGAGCACTGCGATTGACGCGGTCGGAGGCGAACTTATACGGGATGTCAGGCCCGGTGAGATTATAACCGTCACTGAGGACGGAATACTGAGTAATGAGACGCTGTGTCAGGCAAGGAAAGCTCACTGCGTCTTTGAGTACATATATTTTGCAAGGACTGATTCAGTGATCGACGGAATCCTCGTTCATGAGGCCAGGATAAGAGCAGGGCGCGCCCTGGCAGAAAGAAATCCTGTCGATGCCGATATGGTCACGGGAGTTCCCGACTCGGGACTTGCTGCGGCAGAAGGCTACGCGAAGGCGTCAGGAATTCCTTTTGCGCTGGCCTTTCACAAGAACAGCTACATCGGAAGGAGCTTCATAAAGCCAACGGATGAGGAGAGGCAGTCCGCCGTGCATATGAAGCTTAATGTGTTGAAGGATGTGGTAAAAGATAAGAGAATAGTCCTCATCGATGATTCCATCGTAAGAGGAACCACCATGCGATATATCATTGAAATGCTTCGTCAGGCAGGTGCAAAAGAGGTCCATGTAAGAATAAGCGCACCGCCATTTCTTTACCCCTGCTACTACGGCACGGATGTGCCAAGTTCAGGGCAGCTCATAGCTTCGGAGCACTCGGATGAAGATATAAGGAAAAAGATAGGAGCGGATTCGCTGTCATATCTTCAGATTGATGACTTCAGGAAGATGCTGGGCGATCTCGAGCTCTGCAAGGCCTGTTTTGATAACCGCTATCCGGTATAAGAATTGTAATGCAAAAGCCCCGCAGGAAATCTGCGAGGCTTTTGCTTGGCTTTTTATGTGTTTTTGAAAAAAGAGGAGTTGGAAAATCTATGTGTATCAGAGTACGCTGTCAAGCTTAGCTGCCAGTGCATCTGAAGGCATAGCGCCGGTCATTGTCTCTACCAGTTCACCGTTCTTGAAGATCAGGAAGCTGGGAATTGACATGATATTGTATTTAGCTGCAAGATCGCTTTCTTCATCTGAATTGACCTTACCAACCTTGATCTTACCATCGTAAGTCTCGGCAAGCTTGTCAACAACAGGCATCATCATCTTGCAGGGGCCGCACCAGTCTGCGTAGAAATCTACCAGTACAGGCTTGTCGCTGTTAATTACTTCTGCTTCGAAATTAGCTGATGTGAATTTATATTCCATAATATGTTCTCCTTTTCTGTGAATGAATCCCGGTGAATCTCACCATGCTGTTTAAACTGATGAGTTTCATCATATTGTTATTTCAAAAAATGGTTATTAGTTACTTGGTTGTTGTAGTGATTATTTTGTGCTTTCTTTGTTGTAAATTCAATTTAGCACAATTAAATTGATATGTCAACAATTAAATTGTAAAAAAATTTTTATTTACGCTTGTACATGGGAATTGTCTGAAGCTTGTGCAGGTTGAGCCTGTGGAGGCGGTCGATCTTTTCTTTGGTCGCCTGATCCTCGATCTCACCTGTAAGGACATAGTGGTCAAGCACTGCGTAGGTAAAGCCAAGCTTATCCTCATCAGACATGCCTGAGAGGCCGTCTGAAGGAGTCTTATGTATGAGGTCGGACGGAAGACCAAGAGCATCACCTATCTGAAGCATCTCGCACACAAGATAGTCAGAACATGGGCTGAAGTCACCTGCGGCATCTCCGTACTTGGTGGAGTAGCCAACCCAGTCCTCAGATCTGTTGCAGGTATTGGTGACGCGTCCGCCGTTTGGCAGAGACTGTGCAATGGCATACAGTGTGGTCATTCGTATCCTTGGAGGCGTGTTTATAACGGCATCCCTGCCTATATCAACGCCTGCATCGCGAAGGGCAGCGTACTCACCTTCAACTGCTGGATTGATATTAACTATGTAATGTCTGATACCAAGGGTCTCAACAACCTTTTTGGAATCAGCGATATCCTTCTGCTCACCGTTGGGCATCAGAACGCCAACAACCCTCTCTTTGCCAAGGGCTTTGCACAGGAGAGCAGCAACTATCGTGGAATCCTTGCCTCCGGAGATGCCGATAACTGCATCAGCTTTGGGTCCGTTGTTCTCAAACCACTTGCGGATCCATGCTACAATATTGTCTATTTCTGCTGCTGCATCAAACTGTCCCATTGCCGCAGCATTTTTTTCTATATCAAACAGTCCCATTTAATTCATCCTCCATATCATGCCACTGTATATCGTTTGGCGAATCACTAATGATAAGTCATGCATTCTTGGATAAAGAGTCCAAGAATGCATAACTTTTTGAACGCAAATCGAAATTCAATATTCAATAGTGAGCAGACTGCCAAGAGTCCTTACATCAGGTCGTCTCGTTCTCCATCCTCCAGTCGATACAGCGCTGGAGATATTCAACATAGTTGGGGTTCTTGCACATTCCCTTGCCTTCAACATCTGAAACCTTAGCCACATCCTGACCGTTGCAGGCTGTTGTCTTCATGACGATATTGAGTGCAGGAACCTTGGTGTCGTTGGCAATATAGGTTCCGATTCCGAAAGCAACCTTTGCCCTGCCGTCAAAGTGTGCGTGTATATTGTTTGCTCTTTCAAAATCAAGGCTGTCGCTAAAGAGAAGAGTCTTTGTGCGCGGATCGATGCCAAGGCTCTCATAGTGCCTTATCATCTTCTCACCCCACTCGATAGGGTCGCCTGAATCGTGGCGAACACCTGAGAACAGAGTTGAGAATGTGAGCTGGAAGTCGCGCAGGAAGCAGTCTGTGGTGATCGCATCCGTAAGAGCGGTTCCATTCAGGATTCCGTACTCTTTTACCCAGTAGTCAAGGGCGTACCAGTTGGAATATGCTGGGTTGTGCCTGTGATTGCCCTGACCTACGCACATGATCCACTCGTGAGCCATGGTTCCAACCGGCATAACGCCAAGCTTCTTGGCCAAAAGGACATTGGATGTTCCGACAAAAGTAGATCCTGCAAGTGTGGCGTCCTTGAGCTTCATGACTGCCAGCTCCTGAGCCTCGGCAGAAAGCCTTCTTCTGAGACCAAATTCACTGAATGCTCCAAGCTTATATGTTCCGTCTGTCAAAAGAGCTATCTTCTTATCAAGGCGCTCCTCAAAGGATTCCATGAGCTCCTCATAGTCATAGGCCATTCTGAAGTAGACCTCATTGACGATGGCAAGAGTGGGAATCTCGTACATTGATGTGTTGAGCCATGTTCCGTTGGTCTCGATGGAGAGGCCGCACTCGGCATCTGTTGTAATTGTAAAGTCCTCATATCTGGGATGCCACAGGCGCAGGAAATCAACGTAGGACTTCTTGATCCACTTGATTCCTGCCAGGTAATTGAGCTCGTCCTCAGTGAAGTTCAGGTCGCAGTACAGATAGATCTGTCTCTTGATCTCGTCCACCATTTCTTTTGTGAAATGAACGTCCTTGTTGCGGCATCTGAAGGTCCAGGTGGTGGTGTAGTCCGGGAAATTGTGGTAGATTGCCTGTCCCATCGAGAATTTGTAAAGGTCGGTTTCAAGTAAACTGTCAATTATTGGGTTCATAGGATTCTCCTCCAGTTTTCCTGTCTTGCGCAGGTATTGTTCAAATATGAAATTTATGTCCCCGAGATGAACCTGGGGATTGTTTCTAATCTGGGTGCCGCTGGCTTTTATAACGGTCCTGTCAACCAGCACAAACTTGTGGGTGGGGTATATGGGCTGCAGTTTCTCCACATATGGTGGCTCTCCCGTGTACCAGGTGAACTGAGCAGAATCAGGCTCGATCCCTGCAGACAGGAAGAGCTCTTTGCCCCAGGCGACCCAGTTCTCGTGGGTGAAAGTGCCGTCGAGGCCGATTTTCTTGTCATCGATAAGGCCGACGATAACCCTGGGATTGTCGTGAAAGATCTCCTTGACCAGCTTGTAGCGCATGGTAAAGGGCAGGAAGTCCTTGCCTCGGTCCTGCTGGTAGCCGCACACAGCGATGATCATGCGGTCGTTTTCGCTTAATGCTCTTTCAATCAGTGATTCATGTCCCTTGTGCAGTGGAATGAAGCACCCAAAGACGATTCCGATTCTTTCCATAGGAATACTCCTTTTCGTTAATCCATATCATTATAGACTCAGAGGGAGATTTGTACAACTTTGAGGATGGCTAAATTTCGATTTAAAAAAAAGGAAGAATGTGATAAAATAACGAGCTAAAGCGCAAACAATTTAATTTTGACAGATTATTATTCAGAAAGATCAAGATCATATGGAAAAAACGCAAAACAGAAGAGAATATATGACGCAGACGCCGGTGCCAAAGCTCATACTCTCGCTTTCGGTTCCTACTATTATAAGTATGATGGTGACTGCTATTTACAACACAGCAGATACCTTCTTTGTGGCAAGGGTTTCAAGCGACCCGGCGGTGAACACGGCAGCGACTGCATCCGTGGGACTGGTATTTACGGTGATGGCGGTCATACAGGCATTTGGATTCTTCTTTGGACACGGATCGGGTAACTATCTCTCGAGGATGCTTGGTGCGGAGAACCACAAGGAAGCCGATGAGATGGCTTCAACCGGCTTTGCCATGGCACTTATAGTGGGGGTTGTTTTTGCAATCGCGGGCAATGGCTTTGTTGACCCAATAGCTGACTTCCTTGGAGCAACGCCCACAACCATGGAGTTTACCAGGCAGTATATGAGGATCATACTCTTTGGGGCGCCCTTCATGATGGCACAGTTTGTTATCAACAACCAGCTGAGGTTCCAGGGCAGCGCCATGTATTCCATGATAGGACTGATGTGCGGAGCGGTCATGAATCTTATCCTGGATCCGCTTCTCATAATGGGATTTCACATGCAGGTCAGAGGCGCTGCGATCGCTACGGTCATGGGTCAGTTTACAAGTTTTGTCGTACTTCTTATCGGGACCAGAAAGGGCGAGAATATAAGGATGAGCCTTTCTAACGTCCACATAAACGGTCACTATTTATTTGAAGTCTTAAACGGAGGAGCACCTTCCCTGTTCAGACAGGGACTTGCTGCCATTTCCACGCTTCTTCTCAACAGAACAGCCGGAGCACTCGGAGCTGTCACGATGATCACAATAGACGGAACGGAGCGCCTTCTGGGCGGAGATGCTGCGATCGCCGGTATGTCAGTTGCAGGCAGGATACTCCTTATGATGGCATCGGCGCTTATCGGATTCGGACAGGGCTATCAGCCGGTGTGCTCTTTTAACTATGGAGCCGGTCTTACCAAGAGGGTTAAGGAAGGATACTTTTTCTGCGTAAAAGTATCAACTGTATTCCTGATCGCAATTGGAGCTGTGTGCTTTACTTTTGCACCCTCAATCATCTCGCTGTTTTCGCACGACGATGCGGCAGTCAGAGTGGGTGTGGATGCGCTCAGATACATGTCAGCGACCCTTCCGCTCTCAGGTGTTATTGTGCTTAGCAACATGATGCTTCAGTCCATAGGAAAGGGATTTAAGGCGACCTTAACAGCTGCCGCCAGAAACGGGATCTGCTTCATACCTGTAATTCTCATCCTTCCGCAGTTTATAGGTATAAAAGGCGTCGAGATGACCCAGGCAGTCTCTGATGTGCTCTCGCTTTTTATTTCAGTTCCGCTGGCATATTCAGAACTCAGGAAGTTTGTTGATTAAGAGGAGTACTTATGTTTAATGAAAAGACTATGGAGCTGCTCGTGAGCTCTTTTCCCAAAATACTGGAATTCGGACTTAAGGTGACACTGCCCCTTGCGGCAACTGCCTTTGTGCTTTCCACGATACTTGGAGTTCTGGTTGCCATGGTACAGTATGCCAAAACTCCGATTCTGTCCCAGTTCTGCAGATTCTATATATGGATAATCAGAGGAACGCCGCTTCTGGTTCAGCTGATGGTGGCATTCTACGGGCTTCCGCTACTGGGTATCCACTCCAACCCCTTTGTTATGGCGGTCATAGTGTTCACCATCAATGAGGGAGCTTATTCTGCGGAGACCATGAGGGCGGCCATGGAGGCTGTGCCTGCCGGTCAGCTTGAGGCCGGGTACTGTGTAGGCATGAATTATATGCAGATCATGTGGCATATCATCCTGCCACAGGCTTTCAGAACAGCTTTCCCCTCACTGTTTAATGCTCTTATCAGCATGGTAAAAGACACATCTCTTGCCTCAAGTATCACAGTGGTGGAGATGTTTACAAGGACCAAGCAGATTGCGGGACAGAGCTACAACTACTTCCCGCTGTACATAGAGGTGGCTTTCATCTATCTGATTTTCTGTACTGTGCTGACCTTCCTTCAGAAAAAGGGAGAGGAGTTCCTTGGAAGCTACGGCATCAGAAAGTGACATTGTTTAAATGAGGTATGACATGGCTCTATTAGAAGTAAACAATATACATAAGTCTTTCGGAGGCAATAATGTCCTTAAGGGAGTGTCTCTCAAAGTTGAAAAAGGAGACGTGATATCGGTCCTTGGACCTTCCGGATCAGGAAAGACCACTCTTCTTCGATGCATCAATTTCCTTGAGAAAGCTGACGGCGGTGAGCTTGTATTTGAGGATAAGAAATACGACCTGTCCCGCATGAGCAGGGCCAGTATAGCTGAGATAAGGATGCATACGGGATTTGTTTTCCAGAATTATAATCTGTTCGCCAATAAGACCGCGATCCAGAATGTGACACTTGGCCTTACATCCGCAAGGAGAGTTGCTAAAGACAAGGCTGCCAAAAAGGCGATGGGTGTGCTTAAAAAGGTTGGGATGGGTGACTACGCAGATTACTACCCAAGTCAGCTCTCCGGAGGACAGCAGCAGAGGGTTGCGATAGCAAGGGCGCTTGCCACTGACCCAAAGATAATCTATTTTGACGAGCCCACATCGGCCCTGGACCCGCAGCTTACGGCAGAGGTTTTGGAAGTAATGAGAAATCTTGCAAGGGAGGGTATGACGATGATCGTCGTGACCCACGAGATTTCTTTTGCCAGGGAGGTTTCCACCAAAGTAATGTTCATGGCCGACGGCGTGGTGGTGGAAGAAGGACCTGCCGCAGAATTCTTTGAAAATCCGCAGATGGAACGCACAAAAGAGTTCTTGCGTTTGACAGGCAAATAATGTATTATACACAATATGATTTTATACACGGCGATACCGGACTTAAGGTATCGCTACAGATTTACATTAGGAGGACGATTATGAAAAGAAAACTGTCTTTGATACTTACAGGAATCCTGACAGCCACAGTCATCGCAGGCTGCGGAGCAGGACAGAGCACGGATAACGCAGCCGTAGAAACTCAGGGCGCGGACACAGCGCAGCCAACAGAAAACTCTCAGGATGCGGGAAGTGATACAAATGCAGAGGATCATCTTGCCAGGATCAAGGCTGCCGGCAAGATCACAATCGCAACAGAGGGCGTGTGGGCACCATTCACCTACCACGATGAGACAACAGATGAGCTGGTTGGATTTGATGTGGAGGTTGCAGCTGCTATTGCGAAGAAGCTGGGCGTCGAGGCTGACTTCAAGGAAGTTGCGTTCGACGGAGGCCTGACAGGTGTAACAACAGGCACTTTTGACATGATGGCCAATGGCGTTGACGTGACAGACGACAGGAAAGAGACCTATGATTTCACTGAGCCTTATGCCTATGACCACGCAGTTGTTGTGACACTTGCATCCAATGACAGCATCACTTCCTTTGATGATCTGAATGGCAAGACTACTGCCAACTCAGCAGGATCAACTTATGAAGCAATGGGAAAAGAGCACGGCGCAACTGTTTCCAATGTTGACACTCTGGGTGAGACGATGACTCTGGTTCTCAACGGAACTGTTGAGGCTACTATCAATGCCAATACATCAGCTCAGGATTATTTCAACACTACAGGAACAACAGACCTCAAGGTTGCAGCCGTTGACCCCGAAGTTACGATGTATGCAATTCCTCTTCAGAAGGGCGAAGACAATGATTCCCTGAGGGAAGCCATCAACAAGGCAATCACAGAGCTTCGCTCGGAAGGTAAGCTTTCTGAGATCTCTAATAAGTATTTCGGAGCTGACATCACAGCAGAGTAATATTACAGGAATATCATAAATATAGGATTTTGAGACGCCCTCGAAAGCTTGGTAGCTTTCGGGGGCGTCTTTTCCGGTTTTATGAAAAGTGCATCATTACAGGGGATAAAGCAGAGTTTATATCAGGCTATAAGATATGAGTCTTATACAAATTCAGTGCTTTAGCAGATAATAGTATATGTAAAAGAGTTAATGATTCACAGGAGCAATAATATGAAACAGATACTTGCATATGGAGATTCAAATACATGGGGACTGGTGCCGGGATCACATACGCTTGAACGCTATCCCTGGGGAGTGAGGTGGACAAGTCTTTTGCAGGAAAAAGACAGTGGAGTTCATGTTGCAGAGGAGGGACTCTGCGGCAGGACGACAATATTCGAGGATGGATTAAGACCCGGAAGAAAGGGAGTAAACACGCTGGAGCCGCTGCTTGAGAGCCAGTATCCTGTGGATGCTGTGATACTTATGCTGGGGACCAATGACTGCAAAACATATTACAATGCCTCATCCTACGTCATAGGCAAGGGAATTGAGAGATGCCTTGAGAAAATAGAGAAATTCGTGCCGGCAGAAAGGATTCTTCTGATTTCACCGATCCATTTGGGAGAAGATGTCTGGCGCCCTGAGAAAGATCCGGAATTTGACAGGAAATCTGTCGCAACCAGCAGGAAACTTAAAAAAGTATATGAGGAAATTGCAAAGAGAAGAGGATGCGCTTTTCTTGCAGCATCAGACCATGTTGATCCGAGCCCTGTTGATGATGAGCACATGAACGAGGACGGGCACAGAGTTTTTTCAGAGGTTGTGTATTCAGAGCTGAACAGGATGAGTATATAATTGAAAAAACTTCATCCTGAGGGGATCGAGGGCATAGATGACCTTATAAGTGAGTTTGAAAGAGTGTTTGAAATAGCTGGGAAAACATGCTCTTGAATTGATATGGCAAAGAAGACCCACGTTGTGGTATCATATTTTTTAAAATGAATATTTATTCATGACGAGGTGAGAGAAAATGACGATACTGCAGCTCAAATATGTAATAGCAATAGATGAGGAATGCTCCATGCGAAAGGCGGCAGACAGGCTCTATGTGTCACAGCCCGGTCTGTCCAGCGCTGTGAGGGACTTGGAGAAAGAGATCGGAATACAGATATTTGAAAGAGTTCACAACGGCGTTGTCACCACTTCAGCGGGAGCTTCTTTTATTGCTTATGCAAGAAATGCCGTTGAGCAGTTCGAAAAGGTAGAGGACAAGTACATACACAGCGACTCGGCAAGACCAACTTTTTCTGTTTCCATGCAGCATTATACGGTTGCCGTCAATGCATTTATTGATACGGTAAAAGAGTATGATCTGCCTGAGTACCAGTTCTCGATAAGGGAGACTCAGACAAGCGAGGTGATCGAGGATATCAAGACCTTAAAGAGCGAGGTGGGAGTGATTGCCCTTAGCGAGTTCAATAAGAATACTTTCAAGAAGGTATTTGCCGATGCATCGTTAGAGTTCCATGAGCTCTTTTCCCGTGACACATATGTGTATCTCAGCAAGAAGCATCCGCTTGCCGACAGAAAAGAGCTGTCGCTTGATGAGCTTGCTGACTATCCGTGCATGGTGTTTGACCAGGGCGAGAATACATCCTTTTATTACAGGGAGGAGGCCCTTGCCACCTACGATTACAAGAAGATGATAAGCACCAACGAAAGGGCGACTTCGATTGAACTGATGCTGGGACTCAACGGATATGCAGTAGGCGCAGCCATGCTTCATGAGGGGAGCAGTGCTTCGGACCTCACGGTCATCAAGCTCAAAGAGGAGGATCCTCTGACCTTTGGGTACATCATAAGAAAGGGTGCGCAGCTGAGCGAGATGGCTGTTACATTCATAGAGAAGCTTTCGGACAATGTGTGATGCAGCAAGCAGCTGATAAACTCATCTTATCGCTGCCGTTTCATATTAAAAATTTGCAAAATGCACTGAGTAAGTGTAAAGTAATAAAAAATTGAATACCGCTTCGGCGGGATAGGAGGAGGAAAATTATGAAAAAGAACGTATTGACAAGCTTTGTGCTTGCAGGAACACTTGCGTTGTCTGCCCTTACGGGATGCGGCGCTGAGGATGGCGCGGCAGAAGTAACAGCAGATGCCGGCAAGGAGAGCGCAGAGACTACAGAAGCAGCCAAGACAGCAGATGCGCCTGCTGCAGGAGATTCTGAGGACAAGACGATTACAGTCGGTGCAACACCGGTTCCCCACGCTGAGATTCTCGACAACATTGTAAAAGAGGTTCTTGCTGAGGACGGATGGACTCTCGAGACCGTAGTTTTCTCTGACTACGTGCTTCCCAACACTTCACTTGAAGAGGGAGAGCTTGACGCCAACTACTTCCAGACCCTTGGTTACATGAACCAGCAGAACAGCGATGCAGGTCTTCACCTTACAGCTGTTGCAGGTATCCACATCGAGCCCATGGGTATCTATTCAGAGAAATACACTTCACTGTCAGATCTTCCGGACGGCGCTTCAATCGGTATCCCCAACGATCCCGATAACGGAGAGAGAGGCATCGACCTCCTTGTACAGAAGGGACTTCTTGTTTCAAAGGGAAGCTTCGGTACAGACCCCAACTACACAGAGGATGCTCTTTCCAAGGACAAAGAGGCTAATCCTCACGGATATGTGATCACACCTCTTGAGGCTGCGAGCCTTCCGCTCTCACTTCCGGATCTTGATGCAGCTACCATCAACGGCAACTATGCCCTTGAGGCCGGTCTTCCGGCTAAGTTCCCTGCACTCGACATTGAGGAGTTTGACGACGAGACAACAGTTAAGAGAACCAACTTCCTTGTAGTCAAGGATGGCAACCAGGATTCTGAGAAGACACAGGCCCTCATCAAGGCTCTTCAGTCAGACAGGGTTCAGGCTTATATCGATGAGACTTATAAGGGAGCCGTTATCACATCCTTTATTGATGCGAAATAATGCCGGTGGGATGACAGAATAATATTGCGTTAAGAGGAGCTGCCGACAGTTATCTGTGGCAGCTCTTTTAAATTCAGACGCCTTATTGCACATCAGCCCGGCAGATGGCATAATGAATAAGCATATTATATTTAGAAGGAACAGAATTTAAGCATGATAACCATATCCAATGTACAGAAATCATTTAATAAGACCGAGGTGTTAAAGGACATATCCATTGACATTCAGGATGGAGAGATCTTTGGCATAATCGGTCAGTCGGGCGCGGGAAAGAGCACACTTCTTCGCTGCATCAACGGCCTTGAATCCTATGACGGCGGGACAATTACTGTCGGAAACAATGTAGTTGATATTAAGGATAAGAAGAAACTCAGAAGCCTTCAGAAGAAGATGGGAATGATCTTTCAGGGCTTTAACCTTCTTGAGCGCCTCGATGTTTATCAGAACATTGCGCTCCCCATGAAATTCTGGGGGATACCTACCACAACTCCTGCTGCAAAAGAAAAGATAACAAAGCTTATAAAGCTGGTAGGACTTGAGGAGAAGGTCCACTCAAAGCCCAGGGAATTGTCCGGAGGACAGAAGCAGAGAGTTGCCATAGCAAGGGCTCTGGTACTTGATCCGGAGATACTTCTTTGCGATGAGGCGACAAGTGCTCTTGATCCTGAGATAACAAAGGGGATACTTGCTCTTTTGCAGGAGATCAACAAAGAACTTGGAATCACCATCGTTGTTGTCACACATCAGATGGAAGTGGTCAAGCAGATATGCCAGAGAGTGGCATTTTTAAGTAAGGGCAAGGTCCTTGCTGTGGGAAGACCCGAAAAGCTTTTCGTGTGGCCCAAGGAACAGGAGATCAGAGATTTCCTAAGGGAAGAGAGCGACAAGCTTCCATCAGACGGTGTCAACCTCAAGCTCTTTTTCTACGGAGAGGGCAATCAGCGGCCTATAGTGACCCAGATGTCGCAGGAGTTACACACGGATTTCAACATCTGCTGGGCGAAACTTGAGGACTTCAGGGAGGATGTCTACGGAAGTCTGGTCCTTAACATGGATGAAAAAGACCTGGAGAGGGCCTGTGCTTTTCTCGACTCCAAGGATGTCACCTGGGAAGTCATTAAGTAAAGGAGGAACTAACTTATGTCTGGAATCTTGTCTAATACCGGCATGACAACAATTGTATTAAATGCATTTAAACAGACACTGTACATGGTGTTCTGGTCAACACTTTTTTCCGTTATCATAGGCTTTATACCGGCTGTCATACTGACACTGACAGCACCTGACGGACTTAAACCCAACAAGATCGTTTATGAGATACTGAGTTTTATCGTCAATGTTTTCAGGAGCTTTCCGTTTATTATCCTTCTCGTGATACTGATCCCGTTCACGAGGATGGTTGTGGGCAAGTCAATAGGAACAACCGCATCCATCGTGCCTCTTACCGTTTCGGCGATTCCCTACATCGCCAGGGTTTTTGAGACGAGCCTTCGTGAGACCAATCCGGGTGTTATCGAGGCCGCGAGGTCTTTTGGCGCTTCCAATTTCCAGATCCTTATGAGGGTCTATGTCAAGGAATCGATTCCGAGAATGCTCAACGGTGTTGTGCTTCTTGTGATATCACTCGTAGGATATTCCGCAATGGCAGGAACTGTCGGAGGCGGCGGTGTGGGAGATATTGCAATAAGGTACGGCTACCAGCAGTACAAGACGGATTATCTTATTGTATGTTCGATAATACTGATTGCTTTTGTTCAGTTGATTCAGATGCTGGGCAATCACATGTATAAGAAGATGAGCTGAGGAGTGTGAGATATAAAGGCAGGATCTGATTGCCGCAGGTGACCGGCGATTGCACATTAAGAAATCGCTACGTCAGATAGTGAAAAGGAGTTTTTTGATGGGAGGGACTGTATGCAGGTAGTAGCAACTTCGGAACAAATGGACAAATACAACAAGCTGCTTTCGATACTTTCAAGCTACGGGAGCGTTGCGGTTGCATTTTCAAGCGGCGTTGATTCTACATTTCTTTTGTATGCAGCAAGATCGGCACTTTCAGACAGGATAATCGCCGTGACGGCATCCTCCGGAGTATTCCCCAAAAGGGAACTCAAGGAAGCGGTGGACTACTGTGAGAGGCTGGGTGTAAAGCACCTGGTAGTCAATGTCAATGAACTCGAGATAGAGGGGTTTGCTGCAAATCCCAAGGACAGATGCTATCTCTGTAAGAAGGAACTCTTCGGAGATTTCAAAAAGACAGCTGCAGAGCACGGAATATCAGTGGTCGTTGAGGGCTCCAATCTCGATGACGAGGGAGACTACAGACCGGGACTCCGTGCCATAAAGGAGCTGGATATAAAGAGTCCGCTTCGCGAAGCAGGCATGACCAAATCTGACATACGTGTGCTCTCCCAGCACTTCGGACTTCCTACTTGGGATAAGTCCTCTTTTGCCTGCCTTGCAAGCCGCTTTCCCTATGGCGAGAACATCTCTGATAAGAAACTGGATATGGTGGACAGGGCAGAGGAACTGATGATGCAGCTTGGATTCAAGCAGTTCAGGGTCAGGATCCACGGCAATGATATCTTCCTTGCAAGGATAGAGCTTCTGCCTGATGACATATCAAGACTAATGACAGAAGAAGTCAGAAAACGCGTGTATGATGAGTTTAAGAAGATCGGATTCACCTACGTTTCACTTGACCTTTTTGGATACAGGACAGGGAATATGAACGTGTTTGCTGAGCGAGAGGACACAGTGGAGTAAGAGCGGCAGGTGGATGTACGGATTGCCGGAAGGATGCGCAGCAGTTTGTGATGTGATCTGCTCGGGGAGGATATGTGTCAGATTGAGATGCGGTCTGTCTGGAAGGATATGCAGATCAGACGATTTTGATATATTGAGATGAAGAACAGATGTATATACAGATACAGAAGAATAATAACGAAGCTATGCGGAGCTCTTCTGGCAGCAGTGCTGCCACTGGGGCTCTTTTCTGCGTGCGCTTTCAAGGACAGCAGGATGTACACCTCAAAGCTATTTGCCATGGACACAATAATGGAGCTGCAGGTGTCAGGGCATGAGGAAGCGCTAGCGGGGGCTGAAACCATGATACGGGACCTGGAAAAGGAGCTGTCGGTAACAGACAAGGAGAGCGCCATATACGAACTGAATGCATCGGGAAGTACTGTCCTGTCCGATAAAGCCGCGGATATCCTTGGCGGCGCCCTCTCTGTCTGTGAAAGGACAGAGGGCGCATTGGACATATCAATTTATCCCGTGCTCAAGGCCTGGGGCTTTACAACAGGGGAATATAGGGTGCCGGAAGATGAGGAGATAGCAGAGCTCCTG
>CAMNOS010000045.1 GCA_946546925.1 uncultured Butyrivibrio sp. | reverse complement strand
CGATCACTACTTTTTCTCCGTCAATATATACTTCTCCGGCATCCATCTTATAAATACCGAAAAGACATTTCATAAGTGTTGATTTACCGGCTCCGTTCTCTCCCATAAGTGCATGGACGGTACCGGGCCTAACTGCCAATTGCACGTTATCCAGTGCCTTTACACCGGGAAAGGACTTGGATACGCCCCGCAGTTCCAATTTGTACTCTGATGCCATACCTGTTCCTTTCTCTCTTCTTCCTTCTCTGCTTTTGTTCTACTATTCCGTGTTCTTTCTGGCCCAAACGCCAGTTAAAAAAATATTCTTCTCAATAAAAGGTGCGGGAGCAATATTTATGTTCCCGCACCAGATAAGCTAATGCTTAGAAATTACTTAAGGCTGTCAAGAACTGACTGTGCGTTGTCAGCTGTAACCTTTACATAATCACATCCGATGTAGTAATCGTTGCCTGCACCTGTGATGAAGTTGATAGCTGCATCAGCTGCACCGTGTGACTGAGCGATGTGATCGTTGAATACTGTACCTGTCATTGTTCCTGCAAGAACATCCTCAAGAGCCTCTGTAAGAGCATCAACACCTACAAGGTAGATGTCCTCGCCAACCTTACGTCCGGCTGCCTCGATTGACTGAAGAGCACCAAGTGCCATAGCATCGTTGTTGCAGAATACAACTTCTGTCTCAGGATGAGCTGAAAGTGAGTTAGCAACGAGCTGCTGAGCTGTAGCCTGATCCCAGTTACCTACCTGGTCATCAAGGCAATCAACTGCCCAACCTGCATCCTCAAGAGCTTTAACTGAGAACTCTGTACGATACTGAGCATCAACGTTCTCAGGGTCGCCTTCGATCATGATGTACTGGATCTTGCCATCGCCGTTGAGGTCAACTGCTTCCTGGCCAAGGTCTACAAGGATCTCACCCTGCATAGTTCCTGACTGACGAGCATCACAACCAACGTATGTTACGTTCCAGCCGTTTGACTCCCATCTTGCTTCCTCGTCTGCATCAGGCTCACGGTTGATGTATACAAGAGGAATCTCAGCGCCAACTACAAGATCTGTGATTGTAGCAGCTGAAGATGAGTTAACAGGATTGATGATGAGAACGTCAACACCCTGTGTGATGAAGTTCTGGATCTGGTTAGTCTGTGTAGCCTGGTCGTTAGCACCATCAACGATTGTGATGTTGTCTTTTGAAAATCCCTGAGATACAAGGTAGTTCTCAAGCTCTGTACGGAAGAGTGTCATGAAGTTATCAGCGAACTGATAGATACAAACACCAACCTTCTTATCAGCAAGATCAGAATCACCTGCTGACTCTGCAACTGTCTCAGCAACCTCTGTAGCTGTCTCAGCTGCATCTGTAGCTGTCTCAGCAACCTCTGTAGCTGTCTCTGCAACTTCTGTAGCTGTCTCTGTGGCTGTGTTAGATGCGCCACATCCTGCAAGAAGTGAGAGTGTCATTGCAGAAACTGTTAAAAGACTTACCAATTTCTTTTTCATTACTAAATCCTCCTTAAAAATATGTTAACAATTTGTTTACAATATGCATTATATCAATGGCTTTTGTGCAAAAACATAGAGAATTCTTCTTTCAATCTTAAAAATTCTTCTTTATTTTTCTCTTTATGCATTAAAATGCACAAAATAAAACACTCTGTATTGTGAACTTTTACTTTTCGTAAACGTTTTCTAAATACAGAGTGTTGTGTTATTGTCTAATGTGTCCCTTGGGGACGGAGTCAGGGGGACATTTTGGAAAAATGTCCTCCTGACTCCGTCCCCAAGGGACACTTGCCAAGGGACACTTGCCTACTCTATTTCAGTTGTTCCGTCGGAATAGGTTATAACCCAGTAGCCATCGCCTGTTCCGCAGTCCTCATGGTACTCCTTGTCAACTATGTACCGGCCATCCAAAGTAGCGCCCGGTGAAAGAGCTGTTTCTTCATCATTCCCAAGGTCCATAAGTATCATAGACGGGTCTATGTCATCTGAATGCGTGGCATCTTCCGACTCTTCCGTTTCCGGAACATCCATACTCACGTCCATGACCGCTGCGTCGTTTCTTATGACCGGGATATCGCTGTCACCTGTGACTGCCCCTGTAATCTGCTCCCTGAAACCGGGTGAAGCCGCATAAAGACCTATCAAAAAGACAAAGGCGGAAAACATCGTCCCTGATAATATAAGAATAACCGTTGTAAATTTCCTCATATCTTCCCCTCTTTTTCCTAAAAAGAAACCGCAAGCGAAGTAAGCTGCTGTATCGGTTTCGCAGGATAGGTATCATAAGTCTGTTTGTAATACCCGCTCCCTTTTGCTCCCTGCATCTCTGTATCAAAGATATACCAGTTATTCCCCATCCTGATCTCGGTCCATGCGTGGGGTGCTCTTCCTCCGAGACTTGACATCACCGTGCCGGTGCAGACTCTTGCATCGTACCCAAGTCCCTTGGCAACATAGGCAAATGCAGCAGCATAGTTGTAACAATTGCCCTTTCCCGTGCTCAGGATCTCTTTAGCATAGTCCGGTGCCCAATTGCCTGATGGATAATCCGTCTTTCTCTCATATGAAGATGTGGCCACAAAGAAATCAAAGCACTTCTGAAGCTGCTTCTTTTGCGACATATCTGCTGTGGTACTGCTGTCGATAACTGATGCCACCAGCTTTTTAAGCTCTGTATCCGGATCTGAAAGAATGCCGTCGGCATTTTTCCATTTGAGTCCCGAGGCAGTGTGTACAAACCTCTCCTCTGGCACCTGCCACTCCATAACGTTCTCCCTGGCCTGTGCATCTACCACGTCCCTGACCTGCTCCCTGAGCGAATCGCTGACGCCGTAAAGAGCGTTTTCCCTGATGGAGACCGTGCTTTCCGGGATCATTGCTCCTGACAGTGCAGCCGGAAAACACAAGAGCTCCGAGCAGTCCTTGTTATAAAGGCAGTTGCTGTATGAGGTGTAAAACATGTTATTCTCACTTACCGTGATGGACCTGAGGTTCATAAGCCCCTTAAAGGCCTCGGCAGTGATCTCGGTCACGTCGCTTCCAATGTGTATCGTTGAAATGGATGGACTTCTTCTGAAGGTTGATGAGTCAATCCGTGTTAGGTCCGATGCACTTGCCCTTGCTGCGGGGATCAGAAGAACTGCCGCCACCATCAGGGCTATGCACACCTTCCACTTAATTCCTATTCTGTTTGTTTCCTGAACACTTTTTTTCATATTGTATGCCCTGTTTCATCATGGTTCATCATAACCGGGTAGTCCGCTCATAGGATTGGCATTCTTAGGAAGATCCTGTGTGCTGGGCTGTCCAAAATCATCTAAAGGAGGTCTGGTATTCAGTATGTTTGAAAGAGTTGCATAGCTTACATAACTCTGAATGTCTTTCTCAACTCCACCCTCGAGAGGGTGCTTGCCGTAACCTGCAATTCCTAAGATGCCATCCGCATATGCCTCATGATTGTCACAGGCTATCTGGCAGTACTGCTGGTTCCAGGTGTTAGCATTTACATGGACCCACTTGATCGGTGCAGAACCCGGATTATTCTGCTGAATTATATCATTGAGATAGTCAAGGATGAGTCCCAGTGCTCTTGTAGCTCCGGCACTGGTAAATCTGTGGCTGCAGAATACTCCGTACGCCGTCCTGTATACCTTGCTGTTTTCCTTCTGTACCTGTTCCCTGGTCAGCTCCTGTCCGGCGTTGCAATAGGCCTGAACAATTCCCGTAGCATAGGCAACCATCTTGATTTCCGGAACGGTGGGTGTACTGTTGCTGCTGTTACTACTGGTGCTTCGACTGTTTCCCTGCTGATTGGAAGGCGGATTCATAACCTGATCATAAATATTTAAAGCAAGCTGCCTTGCTATACTCCTGGCTTCTACATCCTGCCTGGCATTCATGCCGCCGTTGCCGTGGAGCTGTTCAGGAATAACAACCATTCCATCCTTCTGCTTACTTGTCTTCTGATAAGAAGGCACGATATATTCATTGCTGCTGCCCCAGGCATGGGCACCTCTCGATATAGGGGCATTGGCAACTCTTTTTTCCTTAATGCCATAGATTGCATAGTGCTCGACGAGCTTTGCCGGATCCGCACCAAATGCAATTCTTAAATCGTTATAGTTGAGGAAATAATAAAGAGGATTGTATCCATACTTCTTGGCGTAGTCCACACCGTTGTAGACAGTGGTTCCGTTAAGAAGCGTGTTATACGTATCTTCCGACAGTGGAACCGCATCATCTGTGGCGCTGCACTTTACACACGGTCCAAAGAAAATTGTGAGCATAAGAATAAAACAGATCACGCACCTGCATACTTTAAAAGAACGCGTACCAATCATTTTCCCCTCCGATAAACACTTCTTTTCATCATCCCGTTTGGGCATAGAAAAACTATTCATAAAGATTATCGGCAGTTTATAAAAAATGTTTATACTTTATAAAAAAAGACAACCCGGAAGAATTATCCGGGTCGTCATACATAAGCTTTATGCAGCTGTTTTTTTCATCCAGAAGGTAATGTCCGTGGAAAATGTTCTCTTCGGAAAATTCCCCGTTTTCCGTGAACTGATAAGACCAGCCGTTATCAGATAATGAGATTACCTCCTCCAGCGGGTCATGTGAGTATGCCCACTTTTCCGTCCTGCCACCGCATGCTGACAGAGAAAAAACTAAAACAATCAATTCATGCCTTGTTTTGAATTGCCGTGCATTTTTGACAAAAAGAAAAGGCACCTGTTTTGCACAAGTGCCAAATCTGAACATTTATATTAACTTTCAGTCAAAATATTTGTCATATATTTCCATGAGGCTGCCTGCCCGGTCGCTGCACCCCTCCACAAGGGCTACGCTGTCCCAGAGCTTTTCATTAAGTTCCTTGGTGAGAGTTGCGACAAAGGCGTCGTACTGATCTCCAAACACCTGTCTCTTTCTCTGCTCCACGATCCTCACCTTGTTGACCTCGGTCTCCTCTCGGTTAAAAGTGCTCATGCACCTTATTATCGCATAGCCGTCGGCAGTTTCCACGATGCCGCTTATCTCATCGGTTCCAAGGTTAAAGGCAGCATCCTCATAGGCGCTGTCCATCTCGCCTTTACCGAAAGAAATAATGCTCTCGTCAGCTTCATTGTACAGCCCCACCAGATCCTCAAAATTCTCTCCGTTCCAGATCTTGATCTGGGCCTGTCTTATCCTGTCATATGCCGATGCCCTCTGACCCTCAGTGAACATGACCTTGTTTCCTGCTTCATCAACACTGTAGGTTTTGACAAAGATCTGCTCAACTGTGATGGTCCTTGCCTCATCGTCACTGATCTCGGGATTGATGTCCCTTATGATATAGTCGTAGAGCTTGTCCGCAAGGGCCCTCTCTCTCATTATCCCGGCGATATCTTCCTCACTGACGTTGTTCATGAGCTGTATGTCACTCTCAGACAGTGAAGCATAGTAATCGGAAGCCGCCTGCAGAGCAAGTTCCTCTTCGCTCTCGTCCAGTTCTATACCATTCTCCGCGGCAAGGAGATTCATCACCTTAATCTGAGCCACCTTGGCCAGAACCGACTCCTTGAGCCTGTCCTCCACCGTGCCCGAATCCGTCTCCTTGGACCAGATGTCGGATCCGAAGGTGTTCTCATATCCCATCTGGGTGTTGACCAGGTACAGCATTATCTCAGAGAGGGAACAGGATACATCCTCGATTCTGAACACCTCATCTCCGGAAAAGCCTGTTGTCAATACCACTTTCCTGTCTATCACTGACGCATCACACCCGCACAGAAAGACAATCGCAGTCAAAAGAGCTGTAAACATCCTGGCAAGTCTTAGACCAAACTTCATCGCACCTTACCCTTCCAGTGTCTTTATGATGCTGCGGGCAACACAAAGTCCGTTGGCAGATGCCTGCTGGAGACCTCTTGTGATGCCTGCGCCGTCACCTATGGCGCGAAGACCCTTAATGCTGGTCTCAAAGTCCTTGTTGACAATAACCCTGTTGGAGTAGAACTTGACCTCAACTCCGTAGAGCAGAGTCTCATCGGATGCAAGTCCCGGTGTTACCTTGTCAAGGGCCTGGATCATCTCGTCCAGGTCAACCATGATCCTGTGAGGAAATACCAGAGAAAGATCTCCCGGTACAGCGTCCTTCAATGTTGGGATCAGATTGTTTCTGCAAAGCCTCTCCTCTGTTGTCCTTCTTCCCCTCTTGAAGTCTCCGTAGGTCTGAACAAGGATCTTACCTCCGCAGAGCATGTTGGAGAGCTCGGCTATCTTTTTGCCGTATTCTATAGGTGTCTTGAAAGGCTTGGTGAAGTTCTTGGAAACAAGCAGGGCAAAATTGGTGTTGCTGGTCTTAAACTCCTTGCCCTTATAGGCGTGACCGTTGACCACCGCAAGTCCGCCCTCATAGTACTCTGTTGCCACTTCCCCCGAAGGATTGGTGCAGAATGTGCGCACCTTGTCATCAAAGGTCGGTGTGTGATAGATGAGCTTGGCCTCATAGAGGTTCTCATTGAGGAACTGCATTACCTCATCCCTGACTTCAACCCTGACACCCACATCAACGGTTCCGGGTCTGGTCTCAATTCCTATCTCCTCGCACTTATCCTTAAACCAGTCCGCGCCCTCTCGTCCGACAGCGCTTACAATCTCTCCTGCAGTATAGGTCTCACCCTTGTCTGTAACCACGGCAGTTGCCCTGCCATTCTCAACGATGATGTCCCTGACCATTGTGTTGAACTCTATTGTTACACCCTTGGAGAGCACATGCTCCTGAAGTCTTGAGTAGATCTTGTACCCTTCTTCGGTTCCAAGATGCCTTATGGGGCACTCAACCAGCTTTAAGTTCGCATTGATCGCTTTTCTTCTGATCTCACGGATCTCAGCTTCCTTGTCGACTCCGTAGACATTCCTGTCTGCTCCGAACTTAAGGTAGATCTCGTCCGACTCATGTATGAGCTGCGTAGCCGCATCATAGCCAAGGATCTCGGGAAGATTGCCTCCTACATCAGGCGAAAGAGAGAGCTTGCCGTCTGAAAAAGCTCCGGCCCCCGCAAAGCCTGTGGTAATTGAGCAGGGAACACATCCCGCGCAGGTCTTGGTAACACGCTTGGGACAGTTTCTCTTTTCAATCGATCTGCCCTTTTCTATCATAAGTACCTTGAGATCAGGTCTCTTTTCCATAAGTTCATAAGCGCAGAAAATACCACCGGGTCCTGCTCCTATGATAATAACGTCATAATTGTTTGCCATTGATTGGTCCTCCTTTTGAGGTAATCAGTATAACACAAAACCTTATTTTTAACACATTTATTTCTCCTGCAATTTCTTAGGCATATCAAGGTTTTTGGGCATATAGATCTGCTCGTGCAAAAATGCCGACTCAAAAGGCATATCATACTGATCATCCTTAAGGTCAAATTCATAGCCGTTGATATGGAGCATATTCTGCGGCTGCTGCAGAGCAGAGTTCTTCTGTTTTGTTATTGACTCATCCTCGATCAGATTGCCGTCTTTATCGTAGAGATCTTCTTTAAGTTTGAATTTCTTTTTGAGATACCCCAGGTTCTTATCATCCAGATACTCGGGGAAAACAAGTTCAAACTTATCCTGGCGCATCAGCTCATCCATTGTCACTTCGCTGTAGTCATTGAGGTGCGCGCCATCATGTCCCGAATTCATGCAAAGAAGGCATTTCTTCTGCCTGTCGACGCCCACAACCGAAAAGTAGTGATTGCGCCTTAGAAGTGAGATCGGGGCCTGGGTCCTTAGAAGTTCGCCTTCTATCTTATCAAGCAGATAATCGCTCATCTTTGCTTTGACATCTGCCGTCATCTGGGCATTGTTGTTCAAAAGGAAGTTGGTAAATACCATGTGGTGCTCCGCGGTCTTCGGTATTAAAGAAATAACGGTATCCGCCATGATGTACGGATTGCCCATACGATCCTCTGTCAGGAAGTTCCGGATATTGTCGTGTTCCTGATTAAAGCTCATGGACTGCGGATTCTTATCCGACTTGTCATCAAGATACTTCTTGACAGAAGGGTGAGTCACCAGCCTCCCGGGATCCTTTAACGTACTCTGTGTAAACAGCGGTGCATCTATCTTGTGCATCTTCATATAGGAGTTGACAACATAGGTATGAGAAGCGGTCCAGCATGCATTGTCACCCTGCTGATGCTGATCAAAGTTATAAATCTCAGCGTTCTTGCCCTTCTTGAGATCAAAGTCCTGCTCTCCCTGCTTCTTCTTGGACTTATATTTAAGAAGCGCGTCTTTTATCATGCCGATATCATCCTTTGTGGCGTTGCGCTCAATGGCCCTTCCCAGACTAAACAGGAATGCATCGATCTTGTCGTGGAGCATGTCGTCCATCTTTTCCCGGCCCACAGTGTTCACATAAACCTTTCTTGCCTTCCAGTATGTGCGCAGGTTCTTCAGATCATCCAGCGTCTGAGCCTCTCCCAGCTTATTCATGAACCAGATATAATCCGGATCTGCTCTGGATATGGTAAGATCGTAGGAATCCTTCTCGTTTTTTGAAAGCTTATCAAAACTTCCTTTCTTCCTCTCCTCGGCTTTTTTGATCACGTTGGTCTCAACATCACCTGTTGCAAGAAGATTAAGCGCATCCTGCATCACAGCCTTGAACATCGGATCTGCACCAAAGAAATTGAAAGCTTTCGTGGTATTCTCGATGCTGTTCCTGAAAGCGGAAAGACTTTTTGCCCTTATGAAGCTCTCAAAGGTTCCCTTTGCAAGACCCATCTGGTCTGCCTTGGTATCAAATTTGGGAGAAGCTTCATACTCCGTGCGGACAATATCCCAGCAACCGGGATAGTCGGTCTCAACCTGAAGCTTTGCAACCTCAAGATCAATGTCTGTCCTGTATACTCTCTCTTTTTTCCCGGGCTCCTCCTCGTCCTCTTTCTCGTTCTTATTCTCTTTCTCGTTCTTATTCTCTTTCTCGTTCTTATTCTCTTTCTCGTTCTTGTTCTCTTCCTTTTTAACCTCTTTATCGATTTTTATGTTCTCATTGTTCCTAAGGGCCTGATTCTTTTCCATCGTATTAAAGAGTTCAGTCAGAGCATCCTTGTCAAGTTCTTCTTCCTTCTTGGCCTCCGGATCGTTATATCCCTTCGGAACGCTCTTCTTTTCATTGCGCTGATCCAGAAGCTCCTTCTTATGTTCATCCTTTTTAAGCATCGAATCAAACTCATTCATATGCTTTTCAGTCAGACTGCTATACGCATACGCTTTTTTTCTGTAGTATTCGGAGATTCTTGTGACAGGAGACTGTCCCTTCTTGTAGGTTCCGTCCTTATTCTTAGCTTCATCTGAGTAGAAGCTTTCAAACTTCTGCCTCTCACTCTCTGTATAATACTCAGGAGCATCAACGCCGTCCGCAGCCATTTTTCTGAGATTGTTGCATCTGTAATATTCCATTACATCACTGACAATCTTGTACTGCATATTGGTGATCATCTCGTCTCTCTTCATATCACCAATTTCTGCAGGTGACTTATCTCTCATGAGGAGTTCGCCGTAGGTGATACCGCCATCTTCAATCTTAGATGTCTTTAGCTTGTTTATCAGATACAGCTTTTCTCTGACTTTGGTAAATACATCCACAGACAGGGTCTTCTGCCGCTCAGAGGCAAGTGCATTCCACGCCTTGTTCCTGACTTCATCATACAAAAAGGCAAGGTCCTTGCCCACCTGTTCTATTTCTTTTTCAAGGTTATCAACAACCTCAAATTCGTCTGCTTCTTCAAAAAGACTGTCACTGAGCTCATCGAATTTCATGGCAAATATATCCTTGCCCTGAAGCGACAGAGCGAGAATTCTCTGCATGCAGTTTTTGCCTTCCAGGAGTTTTTTGAGCTCATTCACTCCGGGCTGATTACTGTACTTGTTAAGAAGTTTCTTTTTGATTTCAACAAATGATTCAGGGTATCTTCCCAGTTTTACTACATTGCCCATAACATCGGGGCCTGCTTCGTCCCGGATGTTCTCCTCGTCCTCTTTTTTCAGTGCGGCATTCTTTTTTCTCTTTGCAGTCTCCTGCTCAGCTATTGCATACCGCATCTGCCGCAGCACCTGGCTTGCGTTGGGATCAAGAACTCTCTTGCCGGCAAGATAGCTCATGGCGCTTATGACGCCTTTTGCCCTGTCAATGAGGTCGAGCTGCTGCTGACGTCTTTTGTTTACATATGCAATTATCTTGGATCTCATTCCGGGGCGGCTGCTGAGCATCGCCTTGTTCTTTTCAAAATACCCTTCTGTCCCCGCAAGTTCATCATCGATGTCCTGAACGGCAAGGGCTATCTGATTGCCTGTCTCAAAGAGCTTGTCAAAGACCTTTTTGTTCTCTGCTCCCTTGACGCTCTTTCTGCCCTCAGCGCCAATATTTCCGACAACGCCTGCAATCTTGTATTTATCCTCGAAATTGCTTTTCTTCTCGTCCTTCTTTTCGTCCTTTTTCCCGTCTTTCTTTTCGTCCTTCTTGTCTTCTTTTTTCTCCGGCTCCTTCTTTTTGGATTTCTCTGCCTCAGCGCGGAGCATATCTCCAATTACCTTATCCCAGTGGAGTTCTGCGTTGTCATGGTTGACGGAAGTTGCGCTCTTTCTTACAGTCTTTAAAAGGGCTGCCGACTGACCGCCGGTCTGTCTTATGGCAGCATTCTTAACTGTAATCCTGTCCACAAACTCACCGTTGTCATCAAACTCAACTCCGCTCTTTTTGAAAGCAGCTCTTATGTCCGCATCGATGCTGTTGTAAAGGACCTTGGCGAATCGGATGTTGTCCTTGGGCGCACTGACCTTGTCCTTTTTGAGGTCATACATCATGTCAGCCACATCATCACTTTCTTCATCCGACTTTTCAAAAAGAGTTGTCACTGCTTTCAGCCTGTCGCGAAGGAGCTTTACCTGATCAAGCCTCTGACATATGCAGTCCTTTTCAAGCATCTTGTCGGATATCTCCGAGTATGAGAACATCACATCGCTGACAGTCTCCCTGATAGTTGTCACAGGGTCAGCAGCTATTCTCACAAGGTACTCCCTGAAGGCAGCTTCGGATCTGCGGTTTAATGTCACTGTTGCAGTGAGATCATCGTTGTCATCTGCGACGATCGGAGGTCCGAGTGCAATTATCTCGTTCTCGTACTTGGTGAAAAGAGGGTTCTTCCTCAGCTTTTGCGCTATCACTTCCTTATACAGCTGATGCCTTCTTTTCTCGATTATTCCCAGCTTGATGGACCTGTTCATGATGTCAAAGGTGTCGCTGTTGTGAGAAGCATTTTTGTCGAGCCTTAGTCCATACATGGCTGGATTGAGTACAAGCTGCTTTTCTCCGTTTTCATCCTGTACTTCTCTGTAGAGCTGACCATTTGGAGCAAATATCGTCCTAAGTCTCCTGTCCCAGGCCGTATTGCCGATCTCTGCCGCCCTGCGCCTCCTGATCTTGTCAAAGTAGCCAAGCTTGCGCTCCTGGAACTGTCTCTCAGCCGGAGGAACCATGTCGGGTCTGTCAATGAGCTGACCCTGGGATTTCTCTCCCCATTTGCGCTCGTAGTCCCCGTAGAAGGACTGCTGGCTGCGGGCCTGGGTCATTATAAAATCCCGTTCATAGGAAAAAGCACCGGTTTGAAGCCGCTGCTTTATCTGATTCTCCCTTTCTTCCTGAACATTCTGAGTTCTTAAAAGGTGCGATTGCCGTTCCTGTTTTTGTCTGAATTCATGTGAAATCATAGACTTTTCCTCACAACTCCGATAGGTCGAGGGTTGCACATACTTCCTTGTGCCCCTTTATGCCAAGACTCCCTTCGAGAAGCCTTGTCACATGTCCCTCAGAAAAATATCCAGTCATCACAACATTGTCGCTGAGTTCCTTCTGGATGATCCTGCACAGTCCGCTCAACAGGTAGAGCGGCGCCTTTAATGTGGTGGTTCCTACAAAGAAAAGCACAAGGTCAAAAGCTTCCGGCTCCGGAAACTTAGTGAGGTCATCAGAAGTGGGGAGCATGGTGATCCTTGGGTTCTCCACGATAAGTGCTCCCCTGGGTTCATCATTCTCAAGATAGACCATACTGTAGGGAAGCACCTCCTCCATTGAGGAAATATCATACATTGTTGTGGACATATTCTTGTCAATTATCTTAAAGAGCTTTTTCTTTTTCTCCTCAGGCAGATACTTGAGCCTCATGATCCCTCTGGGCTCATAGAATGAAGCCCTGCATTTTTTGATGTCCCCAGCGTTGAATCTGAAGTACGCAAGATCAAGGACATTCTCCGAGAAGCCGAATCTTCTGGAAATATTGACGAAGTTCTCAAACTCCTCGGGAATATATCTGGCACTGATTGTTTTGTAGCCGGCATCCCTAAGCTCTGTAAAGAGCTCCATCAGCATGCCGTCCATTACGCCGGTGCCGCGCAGATACGGCAGGATATAGAGATACTTGATCTCTGCCGCATCCGCTCGTTCCACAAATACCACCACTCCTGCCGCCTGATTGGATTCACTGATGCCGTAGAAGTGATAGCCCCCTTCATTTAAAGCCTGGACCTTGAGTATATTCGGAATCATTTCATCAAAGGCATAGAGATTAGCCGGTGAAATTTCTTCAATAAAGGCCATTACAAATAGTCTCCCTTATCGTCACTGTTTGGCAGTTGCAAAGCAGGCAGGAACAGAATGAGCAGGCAGATGGCTGCGCTCATAAATGCCACTATGAACAGCCACGCCCTTGTGCTGCCCCTGAGAGTAAAGATATCGGTAAACCTTATCTTTGAGCTCTCTTGTGTCAGGTCTTCATCCTCGTCCTCTGCTGTGAGTACTCCTGAAATACCATTCATCTGATCTGCCGCTGTGAGCATTCCCTCAGGAGTGATGACAACAGTGCAGTCACCTGACTTTGTAACAGGGAATCTTGCGTATCCCTTCTCATCAACGGTTATATTGCCCGAAGCAACCATCTCCTTGGTGTCGGGATCGTAGGAATAGAGTGTCGCAACCATGCCTTTGTTGCTCTCTCCGACAGGAACTGCGATCGTCGCTTCAAAGCCAAGATCTCCCTGATGGTTTCCTGAGAATTCCACGTGAGGGTAAGAACCTGCCACTTCATTAATGACCTGAGCCGGAATATTTCTGCTGCCGATCCTCACTCCCATGTCCCTGTCGCCTACAACTGAAGAGACATTGGAGCCCTTTATCTGCCACTCAAGATCTCCGGCCATTCTGAGGTTGACCTGAACATTCTTATCCTTTATTGAGTCAAAGAGCTGTCCGGATACATTTTGCGTTCCGCTCATCTCAACTTCTATGAGGGCTCCGTCATCAGCTTTTTCTACTTCTGAAGAAATCTTGTTCCATCCGCTGGTCTCATTCTCACCGATCCTGGTGGAACCTGTGGCATCAGCAATATAAGGATCTCTGTTAATCTCGCTCTGGCTGCCTTCACCGGAGGATCCGCCTGAAGAACCTGATGAACCGGAGCCTGAAGATCCGGATCCGCCCCGGTCTCCCTGTCCGGAGCCGCCCTGTCCGCTGCCCTGACCTAAGGAGCCTGATCCGCCTTCGCCTGTTCCGGAACCGGCTATTCCGCTGGGTGCAGGGGCAAGTCCGCCTGCTCCGGCAGCTTCCTGTTCCTCTTCCTCTGCTGCAGGTATCACAGACTGTCCCTCGACTTCCTCGGTCTTAATTTCACTGATGTTGCCTGCACGGTCAACTGCTATCAGATAGAAAAGATAAGTCTTCTCGGGATCAAGGCCCTTGAGATCATAACTTGCTGCCGCAATCTGCTCGGCCTCTGTCTGAGTAGCGATATACTCACCATTGTCAAAGATTTCCTTCTTTGAGGGCGCCTCATTCTTTCCCTCTTTCTTTTCTCTGTATATGAACTTGAATCTGTTAACTCCGCTCTGTGTATCCTTACCTGCTACAGCAACTGTAGTTGCGCCCTCTTCCTTGCCCGGCACTATCTCTACAGTGGTCAGCCTGGGTGCTATGGTGTCGCAGATAATGTTTCCGAGTGAGATTGCAGCCACATTTCCCGCCTTGTCGTGGATGAGCACATAGAAGTAATTGCTCTTATTCTTAACCAGAGCAGGTCTTGAATTCTTGGAATAGCTCCTCCACTTTCCGCTCTTTTCAGAAATGGCTGTTGTCACTTCCTCCTCTGAAGCATAGAAGGTATCCGATACGTAGTACTGTACGTAATCCACACCCGAGAGGTCATCAGATGATGTCACTGTGCCGCTCTTTGTCGAGTTGTAGTACGCAAGTACCGAGTCTTTTGTCATAAATGAATCGCTGGTATTCTTCTCAAGGCTCACCGAACCTGTGGGCTCGGTTCTGTCTATGGAAACAACTACCATCGCTTCTGTCACGCCCCGGGCATCCTTGAAGTAGAGCTTCTTGGATACGGTGCCCTCACCAGTCATCTTGTAGGACTTGCCAAAGCCTGCGTCAGCCTCATCCGATATGGTATAGCCATCAGCGGTAACAGTCACATCGTCGTTGTACCAGTCCTTTAGTTCTTCTCCGTTATAGAGAATATCTATTTCAGGAGTCTCATAGAGATTCACGCCTGAGATGGTCTTTTTGTATTCAAGGCCTGTCTCCTTGTCCTTGAATATAAGCACGAAGTCATCCACAGGCTGCATGTTCTTACTCGCATCATAATCCAGAGGATATGCGCCTCTGAAATTGTTCTTGCCGTCGTCGGGTGCAACGTCAAATCCCTTGGCTGAGATTCTCACTGAGTCATAGTAGAAGGACTTAAGCTCCGAATCGCCGTCGTAGAGGACAACTATATCTGCTGCCTTTCCAATGTTGAGTTTCTCGACACTTTGCTTGACGATCCTGGACGTGCCGTCCTTCTTGAAATAGAGAGGCACTGTGAGATTGCTGCAGGAGGTGCTGTAAACATACTCTGTGTTGAAGACCCCATCCGGTGCATCGCTTATGGTGTACCCCTCAGCCGTAAAGGTTACGGCGTCCTCGTACTTGTCCTTTTGCTCTTCTCCGTTAAAAAGAATTGTTACAGGACTTACCTTGACGGTCTTTTGCGTCTCTTCCGTATAATATGCCCCATGGGCACCTGCCGCATCTGCTATGCCTGTATAGTTGATCGTTATCTCAGTTCCCGTCTCATAGAAGGGCTCCTCTTTGTCAACGCTTACAGTATAGTGAGTGTCCTTCTGAAGAGTGGCATCCTTGTCCTTAACAAGGTAAAAATCCTCTGTAGGAATTAATGAGTCAAGGGACTGATAGTCAGCAGCCTGAGCGGTAAAGTTTATATCACTGTGAGTCAGTGATTTGAGCACTCTGGTAGAGTAGCTGTGCCCTGTGTTCATTACTATGGGATCGTCACCGCTCTTTTTGACCACCACGATTATGAATTCAAATTCGTACACACCTTTATCAGTCCCCTGAGGCGACTTGCCGTATGTGGGAGATCCGGTGGCGGTATTTACAAAGCCATAGGAGACGTCATAGTAATTCTTCTCTTCGATATATTCTGTGTTGAGCTCGGGAGCTGTCTTCATGAGGTCAATGGCACTTCCTGTCAGTGTGACCGACTCCTCAAACTCAGGATAGGACTTTATGAAATCATCAACGATCTCTTCTTCAGTGATATAGAGCTGGAAGTCCTGGCTCATGACCTTCTCAGTCTCCGTATTTCTGACAAATACAGTCAGATCGTGAGTGCCAAGAGTTGTGTACTTAATCTTGTCAGAACTGCAGGAGTCCTTGCTCCAGCCGATTGTATATCCCGACGGAGGTGCAATCTCAACGCCTCCCCTGTATGCAGGCTTAAGCTCCTTATCGCCGTTAAAGGTCAGCTCTACAGGATTAACATTTACTGTTCTTTCTATATGGAAACTGAAATTCGGATTCTGTTGCTTGCTGTCAATCAGATAGGTTATGGTCTCCCCGGCCTTAAAGGGACGTGTTGACCCGGTCGGTTCTTCCAGAGTATATGCCTCTTCGGGGATGACGTTCTCTCCCACATAGAGCTTACATAACGGATCCTTGTCATATTCCTTGGGGATAAGGATGAGATCTGTCTCCTCAGGCTTTATTGTGATGTCATCCACATAAACGGGAGCTATCTCAACATCGATGGATCTGGAACAGGAATAGGTCTTTTCTTCGGTTTCCTCTGTTTCTTCAGTTTCTTCAGCTTCCTTAACCGGCTTATATGTGTAGGTCAGAGCCATGGTAACTGTATAAGTCCCGGCATCCTTTCCTGTGTGCCCAACCTGTCCGGAGGCAGCTCCACTGTATTTGGTTCCGTAAATTATCCCTGAAACATCTGTGACACCCGGAAGAGTATCCGCAGAAACAGAATCAACCGCGTTTACTAATAGCTCCTGCTCTTCGAAGTTGTACTTAAGGCCGGTGACAGCCGCAATCTTGGCATCAGAGGCAAAGAAATCATCAAACTGGTAAACCGAGCCTTCGTCAGCCTCAGAAGTGTCATATAAGATGGTTTTCTCTTCTTCAACATCCTTGGAAGGAACATAGTCTTCATACTCGGAGGTCTCGGAATAGCCGCAGTAAATACAGGTCACAGTGACTGTACTGCCGTCCTGCGAAACGACAGGATCCGAGAAAGTACATGGCTCATCGACCGAATTGCCGCAGGTCTTGCATCTCTTGAGATGAGTCCCGTTGTAATTGGTCAGATACGAATCATAAGAGCAGCTTTCAGTCTCTCTCTCTCCGCACTCGCACTCCCTGTAGTGATAGTCCGTGCCGTCATATATCCAGTCCCCGAAGGAGTGGACATGTTCAGAACTCTCCTCCTGACTTTCCTCTTCCTGATATCCGCAGACAGGACATACACCGTCATCTCCAAATGAACAGCTCTCTGTCCTCTCCTCATCACAGCCATCTACCTCGCAGTGATAGGTATGGGTCCCGTCTCCGTTGGAATCCGCCGTCACTGTGAAGATATGGTCATGCTCATCGGCGTATACAAATATGGAGCCGATTCCGGTCGCAGTGGAAAGAATGCTCAAGATGAGCATTCCCACAAAGACTTTCCTGGCTCCTTTTTTAAGATTCCTGAACTGTTTTTTTATTCTCATAATATCCCCTCACATTGGGCAAATTACACGTCCGGTATTACAACTGCACCCTTATCTTTAGATATATCGGCAGATAAAGCCTTCCGCTATATTGACAGATTCTACAAAAAACAGGTTTCACTACTTTATACGAATGACCTGACATTCTGTAAATTGTTCCCGGTGCAGAACATATTTTTGAACAAGTCCATTATCCTATGCAAGTCCGACTTCCTCTGCATACGGCTCGAAATCCGACTTGGTAAATACCTTGCCGACCTTGACGAACTCGTACTTGATGGCGTTGAGGTAATGTCTCATGCACACCTGACCTTCTGCAGTAGGATCTGCTGCCGCGAGGAAGGCTGCGTTGAGGATACAGTTCTTGATATTACCTCCGGCAAACTCGAATTTCTCTGCGAGGAATCTTATGTCCACATCGTCCCCAAGAGGTGTATCCTTGGGAATGGTGGTTCTCCAGAGCATCTCTCTTGTGTCCACGTTCGGGAACTGGAACTCAACGATATATTTCATACGTCTGAAGAATGCGGGATCGATGTTGTGCTTGTAGTTTGTGGCAAGAACGCACACACCGTCGTAAGCCTCCATCTCCTGCAACAGAAGCGCCGTCTTGTTGTTGGCAGAGGCCTGATTGGAACCTCCGTCGTCGGAACGCTTGGCGAAGATTGTATCACATTCATCAAAGAACAGTACGACGTTACACTTCTTGGCCTCTCTGAATA
>CAMNOS010000044.1 GCA_946546925.1 uncultured Butyrivibrio sp. | reverse complement strand
GCTCTAAATCCTTACTCATGTGTCCTTCCCCTTATCAGCCGTTTCCGCTCATCTCAAGCTTGATGAGGTTGTTCATCTCAACCGCGTACTCCAGCGGAAGCTCCTTGGAAACAGGATTGGCAAATCCGCTTACGATCATCGCTTTGGCGTCCTCCTCGCTGATGCCCCTTGACATCAGATAAAAGACTGCCTCATCGCTTATCCTTCCGATCTTGGCCTCGTGTCCCACATCCGCATCGTTGGTCCTTATATCCATTCCGGGGATCGTATCCGCCCTTGAAATGGAGTCCAGCATAAGTGAGTCGCAGGATACGGAAGCCTTGGACTTTTTGGCTGTGCTCTGTATTATGACACTTGATCTGTAGGTTCCGATTCCACCGTCCTTAGATATGGACTTGGTGTTAATTACAGAAGAAGTTCTCTCTCCTATGTGCACCACCTTGGCACCGGTATCAAGATTCTGTCCCTTACCTGCAAATGTGATTCCGGTGAACTCCATCTTAGAGCCCTCGCCCTTAAGGATAGTCATGGGATACAGGTAAGATGTGTGTGAGCCAAAAGAACCTGAAACCCACTCCATTATTCCGTTCTCCTCGACCATAGCCCTCTTGGTGTTGAGGTTGTACATGTTCTTGGACCAGTTCTCGATTGTTGAATACCTGAGCCTTGCGTTCTTTGCAACATAGAGCTCAACGCAGCCCGCATGAAGGTTGGCAACGTTGTACTTGGGAGCAGAGCACCCTTCAATAAAGTGGAGGTCTGCACCCTCGTCGACTATTATGAGGGTATGCTCGAACTGTCCCGCGCCTGCCGCATTCAGTCTGAAATAGGACTGAAGGGGGATGTCCACCTTGACACCCTTTGGAACATATACAAAAGAACCGCCTGACCACACTGCACCGTGCAAAGCCGCAAACTTGTGGTCTGTTGGTGGAACGAGCTTCATGAAATGACTCTTTATCATGTCGGCGTACTCACCTCTTAAAGCGCTCTCAAGGTCGGTGTAGATAACGCCCTTTGCAGCCACTTCATCCTGAAGATTGTGATAAACAAGCTCAGAGTCGTACTGGGCTCCAACACCAGCCAGAGACTCCCTCTCTGCCTGGGGAATACCGAGTTTTTCAAAAGTGTTCTTGATATCCTCCGGAACTTCCTCCCAGCTGCCCTTCATTTCGGACTTATGCCTTACATAAGAGGAAATCTTGTCCATATCAAGCCCCTCAATGCTGGGGCCCCAGTTGGGCATCTTAATCTCGTTGTAGAGCTTCAGGCACTCGAGCCTGAAGTCACGCATCCACTCGGGATCGTTCTTTTCCTCGGAAACCTTAAGGACCGTCTCCTCAGTCAGACCCTCCGCCATTCGGTAGAAGTCCTTCTCGTCCTCTATATCCTTAAAATCATATAAACTGTGGTCTATGTCGGCCACAACCTGTTTGTTGTCACTCATATCAGTCCTCTTTAACGAATCTCTCGAATCCGTTCGCATTAATCTCATCGACAAGTGTTCCGTCACCGGTGTGGACAATTCCGCCCTTTACAAGAACATGAGTGTAATCCACATGAAGTGACTCAAGGATCTTGGTGCTGTGAGTTATTATAAGAAGTGCTCCGTCCTTTTTCTTCTGATACTCCTCGATTCCCTTTGAAACAGTGCGGACCGCGTCAACATCAAGACCGGAATCCGTCTCGTCAAGGATTGCAAGCTTTGGAGAGAGCATAAGAAGCTGGAGGATCTCCGCTTTCTTCTTCTCACCGCCTGAAAATCCCACATTCAGATCTCTGTCAGCGTATGACTCGTCCATCGAGAGGATCTCCATCGCCGCCTTCAATGACTTCTGGAACTGAAGGAGCTTGACCGGCGCTCCCGTCTGATTGTGATATGCATTCCTTATAAAACTGCTCAGCGATATGCCCGGTACCTCAATAGGATTCTGGAATGATAAAAACATTCCGGCTTTGGCCCTCTTGTCAGCAGAAATATCTGTTATATCCTGCCCGTCAAATATTATCTGTCCATCTGTCACGCAGTAGTGGGGATTGCCCATCAGGGTAAATCCGAGTGTGGACTTTCCTGCTCCGTTGGGTCCCATAAGAACATGGGTCTCGCCCGGCTTAATATCCAGATTGATATTGTGAAGGATTGGTAACTCATTATCAATTGATACTGACAGGTCCCTGACCTGTAATAGAGACTGCTCTGACATGTCTGTTCCTTTCTATATAAAAACTTATTAATGATTTCCTAGTAACTTAGTAGGAAAATGATAGCACCAGCCTTCCGCCTTGTCAATTATGGCAGATAACGGCCAAAGAAAAGTTTACCATAAACCCTCTTGACATACCACACAAAGTTGAGTACAATATCTTCTTGTCAGTAGCATGCGGGTGTAGTTCAATGGTAGAACACCAGCCTTCCAAGCTGGACACGTGGGTTCGATTCCCATCACCCGCTCTTAGCAGAGCACCATATGTGCTCTATTTTTTTGCACAATCCGCAAATGCAAATGGTTTGCATTTGCATCAACACCGAACCGGAGGTCGCTATGGAACTTATAATTGATATACTGCTGGACGCAGTCATCGACTCAGTTAAAATTCTCCCTTTTCTCTTTCTAACCTATCTCCTCATGGAGTACCTTGAACACAAGACAGGGGAGCTCACAGAAAAATATGTACAGAAGACCGAGCACTTCGGTCCCCTGATCGGCGGCATCTTCGGTATCATTCCCCAGTGCGGCTTTTCCGCAGCAGCTTCCAATCTCTATGCGGGAAGAGTCATCACTCTGGGAACACTGATCGCGATCTATCTCTCAACTTCCGACGAGATGATACCGCTTCTTATCTCCGAGCACTTTCCTGTCGGAACAATGCTTAAGATCCTTGCATTTAAGGCACTCATTGGTATCATCGCGGGATTTATCATCGATTTTGCCGTACATGCCCATCACAGGTCAAAGGGCAGAGCGCTGGATGACCCCATGAGGATTGGAGAGCTTTGTGAAAAAGAGCACTGTCACCGCGAGGAAGAAGACGACGCATCCCTTCTTGGCATTGCAAGGTCTGCATTTGTCCACACCTTCCACATTTTCCTGTTTGTGCTTGGTCTGACCATCATTTTGAATGCCGTGATCGAGATCATCGGACATGAACAGTTCTCAGCGCTGCTAAAAACAAACCCGGTTGTCAGCCATCTCCTGGCAGGCCTTCTCGGTCTCATCCCCAACTGCGCACCCTCCGTCATAATAACGGAGCTCTACCTTGAGCAGATGATCACAACGGGAACCATGATGTCGGGGCTTCTTGTGGGCGCCGGAATCGGCCTTCTCGTTCTCTTCAGAGTTAATCCGGAGAAGAAAGCCAACATCAACATTGCAATTCTGCTGTTTCTTGTGGGCACCGTTTCAGGCCTTCTCATTGACCTGGCAGGCATCACATTCTGAGGTTTTAGTTTATGGAAAAGAAAATTCACGCAAGTTCATTTGATGAGATCATAGACAGACACTGGCCACTAGGTGTCAAGAAGACAAGGCAGCGCATTGAGATATACAGGGTCCTTTATTCTGCAAAAGAGCCACTGAGCGCGGCTCAGATCTTCCAGGCACTCCTTGATACAAAGAGCAGCGAGTCCTATGCTTTTTCAACCGTTTACAGGAATCTCCTCGCCTTCGAAAAGGCCGGGATCCTTGTCAAAAACATCCTCTCAACAGAGGACAACGCACTCTATGAATTAAAAAATGAGACCCACAGACATTACGCTGTGTGTCTCAAATGTCACAGAAAATTCCCTATCAGTACCTGTCCGCTTCACCACATCGCCGGGGACATCGAAAAGACCCTTCCCGGCTTTAAAGTAACGGGCCATCAGCTTGAGATCTACGGCTACTGTCCTGACTGCGCAGATATTTCCGCAGAGCCTGCTCCGGTCTCTTTGTCGTAAGTCAGTACGATTGCCGCCCCCTTAAGCTCTTTTCCCTTGAGGTCATCACAGGCAAAACTGTAGTCAGTTCCGGCATCGTCAGTCACGATAAGCTCCCAGGATGAGCTGTCCTTGTAGATATCAAGGGCTACTCCCATCAGGGTGTAGCCGCTTTGCAGTATCACCCCGTTCCCCAGGAAACTGTCACTTGTTATATCTTTGGCAATATCATGAAGAACAATCCCCGAGATATTCATCCCCGTCTTATTCACAAAATAGGCTTCAATCTCAGCGTGTTTATCTGCCTCCTGCCTGATCTGTGTTTCAGCTTCGAGCGTATCGGAAAGTCCGCTCTGAATGTCCTGATAGCTGTTGGTTATCTCACTGATAGTCGGCAGAACCTCGTCTATCTTCTTATCATTCATCCTGGTGAAATCCAGTGCCTCAATTTCAGAAACCTTAAGCGCCAGCTCATCAAGAGCAGCTCTCTTTGAAGTATCGGAAATATCAAGGTAAGTGTTCTCAGCCGTCTCTTTTGCTTCAAGCAAAAGCCCCTTTGCCGTCTCAGCCTCCATGAGCTTCTCATCGGAAGGCCCGCAGCCGGAAAGCGCCGCAGCAAGAAGCACAGTCAGTATTATCAGAAAAAATCTATTCTTCATGTCTTCTCCATATCAGATATATTGTAACAATAAGCCTGCTTCCTTTGACTCAAGAGCTCTAAGCAGCACTTCCCTAATTATATGAGTGATAGCCGTAATAGTCCAGCAGGAGCTTCACCACTTTATTGTAGCTGGCCTTGCCCTCTGATACCCCGTTCACCTTGAGATTGGTGTCAATAAAGGTATCTGCTGCCTTCTTCACCGTCTCCGTCTTGAGAAGAGCTCTTTTCTCCACCTCATCCCAGGCTTCATCCGTAAGGAACTGATCATCGAACCTCACCCTGTCGGAAATTGAAACGTGCTTGTCGTACTCCTGCCTGTCCACGGATCTGTAGAAGTCGTTGTTCACATAGTTGAGAACTCCGAGGTACCCGCTGTACTCAAAGACCTTGTCCCCGGAATTTATGCAGGCCATAAATCCAAGAAAGTTCGCCTCATCCTCATAAATGTAGCCCTTGGTGTGTGCCAGTTCGTGGCACATGGTGAAGGGCTTGTTCATTATGTACATCTCCCCGTTTATGTTGGCTTCCATCGAGAAGGGGAAATAGTACCCCTGCATGTACTGCTGGCTCATAAATCCTGAAAAGGTAAGGACCTTGGGAGTCACATAAAACCCGCCAAGTCGCCCGTCGCCAAACTCTCCGGATATCCCCAGAACCGCCTTCCCGGCCGCCTGAGCCATATCCCCATTATATAGTACAAACCCGCTCTCGTCCCTCTCCACATCTTCGGCGAGTGTGTTGCACTTTGCGACGATCATATCCCTCAGCACCGCGAGCTCTTCAGTTGTATAGTCATCCCTCGTGACGGGGGCTGCCCGAAGGGGCGTGCAGTGATAGAGCACGAAGCAGTTGAGACTCATGATGACAAGTACCAGGGAAAAGAGAACCGAAAGCCCCCTGAAATAGTGCCTTGCAAAGCTCGAAAGCCCCTTCGGGAATTCTTTTTTCATAAAAAAGAAAACGCACCTTGTCAAAAGAATGATAGCCGTGACCGCAGCTATCACCACCAGAAGGACCAGAAGGCGCTCTCCCACAGAAAACGAAGCCCTGCTCGTAAGCCTGCCATACCCTGTTGTCACGAAGGGAAATATGTTATTGGTATAAAAGTCGGCAAAGGGGCGGCTGATCCATGAAAGGAGGTTGAAGACTGCTGCGAACACCAGCAGAAAAGCCACTACCATGCGCCTTATTCCTAGTTTTTTCATAATTACATTATAGCTTATTATGCTAAAATAATAATAGAATAGAAAAAAGTACTTAATTTAATGCAAATCAGGAATAGGATGGAAAGAATATGCGATTACTTCTTGCAGATGATGAAAAAGAACTGGCTAACGCTCTTGTAGCGATCTTAAAACACAGCAATTACACGGTAGATGCGGTCTACAACGGAACTGATGCCCTTGACTACGCACTTGCTGGCAACTACGACGGCATTATACTTGATGTGATGATGCCCGGTATGGACGGAATGGAGGTCCTTAAGAAGATAAGGGAAAAGGGCCTCTCCACCCCGGTCCTCTTCCTCACCGCCAAGACCGAGGTTGACGACAGGATAAAGGGCCTGGACCTGGGAGCCGACGACTACCTTCCAAAGCCTTTTGACATGGGTGAGCTCCTTGCAAGGGTCAGGGCAATGCTCAGAAGAAAAGAGGACTTTGCACCCACTGACCTCTCCTGCGGGAATCTCACGCTTGACCGGGCAGGGTACGAGCTTGCAACTCCCGGTCATGACAAGGTGCATCTCTCAGGCCGTGAGTTCCAGATGATGGAGATGCTCATGACATCCCCCGGCCGTGTTATCTCAGTGGATACTTTTATGGATAGGATCTGGGCCGACGGGGACGCTGACGTCAACGTTGTATGGGTATATATTTCAAACCTCAGGAAAAAACTCACCGCCCTTGAAGCCACCTGCGAGATCAAGGCGTCAAGAGGTGTGGGCTACTCAATAAACGAGACTGCTTAAGAGGGGCTTTTGATGGTAAAAAAACTACGCAAAAAATTCGTCATAACGGCAATGCTATCTCTTCTTCTGATACTGGTGATAATGATAGCTGTGATAAATATTGTGAACGTTGTGCAGATCATAAGCGACGCTGACGAAATGCTCACGGTCCTTAATGAGAATGACGGCTATTTTCCGGGAATGAAGGATAAGCTGATACCGAAAGATTTTGCTGAAGGTCAGGAAGCTCCACCGGATGGAAGTATTTCTGAGGGTCAGGAAGTTCCGCCAGATAGCTCTTCCTCCTCAGACAGAGTCCCCATCCCCAGACAGAATGATCCCTTTGCTTTCGAGCACTTGAAAACCATGCGCTCCGCTGAGATGCCTTATCAGTCCAGGTACTTCTGGGTCAGATTTGATGAAAGCGGCAATGTGACAGAAACCGATACCAGACACATTGTTGCGATCACTGAGGACACCGCGGTGACTTATGCAACTTCGGTATATGAATCCGGCAAAGAAAAAGGATTTCTTCAATCCTACAGATACAGAGCCGGAAGTAATGACGACGGCTCTGCCATAATAATATTCACCGACCTCTCCGGACAGCTCATTAATATCTACAGGCTGCTGTGGCAGTCCCTTCTTGTGGGGGTCATCGCACTTGCAGCCATGTTTGTACTGGTATTTCTTTTCTCAGGACAGGCAGTTGCGCCTGTTGTTGAATCCCTGGAGAAGCAGAAGCGCTTCATAACCGATGCAGGTCATGAGCTCAAGACCCCTCTTGCGGTTATCTCCGCCAACATCGATGTCCTTGAGCTTGAATCCGGAAAAAGCGAGTGGACCGGAAGCATAAGAAACCAGGTAAAACGCATGAACTCCCTGGTCAAGAATCTTCTTACCCTCTCGAGAATGGATGAGGAGCGGATGCATGTTGTATATTCTGATTTCGACATGAGCGCCGCGGTAAAAGAGACTGCTCTATCGTTTGAAGCAGTTGCAGAATCCAAATCCAAAAAATATCTCATGGACATTGAAGAAGGCATCCACATAACCGGCGACAAAAATGCCATTGTTCAGCTGTCGAGCCTCCTTCTGGACAATGCGATAAAGTATTCCTCCGACAACGGGTTCATACACATCATCCTGTCGAAGGACAAAAATATAGTGTTGGAAGTATCCAACACCAGTGACTGCATCCCCCAGGGGAACCTTGAGCGGCTCTTTGACCGCTTCTACAGAGCCGATTCATCAAGGAGCCGGGAGAGCGGCGGCTACGGCATAGGGCTTTCGGTTGCCCAGGCCATAGCTCAGTCCCACGGAGGCACCATTCAGGCACTGCGTGACGGCGACAAGATCATCCGCTTCGTAGTCACCCTCCCCAAGGTCCTCCCCAAAAACCTCCAGAAAACCAACTCCCGGTAACTCTTCCAAAATATACGGGCAGTGAAAATACGTTATCTTCTTGGGACGCTCTCGCTCCTTTCGTCTGGCAGCGGCAGTAAGCTCGAAAGAACCTCGCCAACTGCCGGCCGCCTCAAAGGCCCTGCGAGAGATAAACGTATCTTTCACTGCCCTTACTTTTTGAAATGATACGCGCTAAGTTGCCGGCTTTCTGATACCAGATACGGCAGCGAAAAATCCCGCCGGGATCGGATCAGGTCGTGCTTTTGCATAAATCACTGAGAGGGCCTTTGAGACGGCCGGTACTTGGCACCTGTATTTTAGGTGCTTAGTACCGCTGCCAGGCGAAAGGAGCGCAAGCGTCCCCGAAGTGATTTGGCAAAAGCACGGCCCGAGCCGATTCCGGCGGGACTATTATTGCCCGGATATTTGGGGTGGATCAGAGTTCGTCGGACTTTACTGCAACGGGGCGTGAGCAGCTGATCTCGAGGTTGCCGTTACGCTGGCGCATCTCATCGATCATGCCCTTTGTGGAGGCTTTGCTTCGAAGCACCACGCTGTAGTTGAGTTTATAGAGGCTTCCCATGCCTGAAGTCTTGACTTCCACGAGCTCTGCCTTTGTTGTGTAGCGCTCAAAGATGTCGTCGAAGATTCCCTCGAAGTCGAGTCCCTCGGGTACTGTGATCTTTACAGTCTTTTCTTCACTGGCTCCGCTGCCGAAACCTGTGCTGTTAAGGATCAGGTTTGCAAGTGTGATGATCACTGCAAAGAGTGCTGCGATGCCGATGTAGCCCATGCCTGTGGCAAGTCCTACTGCCATTGCGAGGAAGATGCTGGTTATCTCTTTGCCGCTTCCCGGTGCGGAACGGAATCTTACGAGTGAGAAGGCACCTGCAACTGCCACGCCGGCTCCGATGTTGCCGTTAACAAGCATGATCACAACCTGAACGATTGCGGGCAGAAGTGCCAGAGTGATGATGTAGCTCTTTGAATAAGTGTTTTTGATCGTGTACATAAAGGCAATAAAGATACCGATTGCCAGTGAGCAGAGTGTTGAAATGAGGAAGGCTGTTCCTGTTATGGTTCCGTTTGCCATGATGCTTCCAAAAATAAAATCTGTAGTAGACATTTTTTAAATCTCCTTTTTCTATATATGTTTATTGTATTTATTTATTGTTATAAATGACCGTTACATTACTTCTCTGTCAGACGGCTCTTCGAAAGGTTGTGATCTTGCTTCCTTCTTCCACCTGCGCCTTGGCCGCAGTGCCTTTCTGTGTCATCTCATTTGCCTGTCCGTACATATAATCCACATATCCTCTTCCGTATTTGGAAAAAGATGTCTTTCTGATATTCAGCTCATCAAGGATCCTTGCCAGTTCTATGGACATGGCTCCCGCAATCTTAAGCTCCATCAGGTGCTGCCCGGGAAGCAGGATCTCTTTTCCCTTGTTGCCCTCTTTAAGGCTCAGGTTGTCTGTCCTCCACCTGATGTTGGTATCGAACGTGATCCTCAGATCCGGATCCTCGATTCCCGCCATCGCTATGCGGTCGTAGGATATTGCCATCGCCGGCCTGATCCCCTTGTAATACTGAAGAAAGTAGTCTATCTCATTGGAGATCTGGCTCTTCTGGCTGGGACCCTGCCCGCCGGTGAGGTAGTCGTATGCTTCTTTGTAGGGCATCGAGATCCTTCTCTTGTAGACAACGCCTTTGTATTTCTTCTTGATCTCGATAAAGGCATTTGTATCGTCCTTCGCGATGCCGTAGGTTCTCAGCCTTAGCTTCTCCTTGTATACCGGCTTTTCCAGCGACCTCTCGATAAGTCTGTAGTCTGGAGTGTCAAAATATATGTTTAAGATGGATGTCTTGCCGTAACTGTCCACAGCTGCCATGTTTTCCAGCCGCTTCATAAGGCTTATGTACTGCCTGTCATCCAACAGATATTTCACTTCTATTCTCTGAAATGTGTCCTTGAAACCAGCCATTTTCTTTGTCCTTTCTGTTTGCGCATTTCGTATCTTACAAGGTCATTCTAATGGGGTTACCTAAAAATAACTTAAAACATATCTAAAGAAAAAAATATTCGGAATTATGGTATGATAGGATATATAGAGATGGGTTTTCAGGAGGTATTTATGTACAAGATTGGGGATAAGGTTATAATTCTGGATTACAGCGGCAAGCCTCTGGATCCGCCCGTTGTGGCTGAAATCGAGGACATTTACGGCAAGGACAGGGTCAGACTCCACCTGCCTGACAATGCCTGCTGTCTTGAATTCACCGACAGATTTGAGAAGATTGACGAAGAGAAATATGAGAAGCTCCTTCACAGCGTGAAGAAGAGAGAGCGCACACTTGCGGTGGATCTTCAGATCGATATAAGAAAGTTCGCATCCAAGCATCCAAGAAAAAGAAAGGATGAGATCTTTAACTACTTCAATCAGGACAAGCACTACGTATCCGTGCTCAACGCCTATGCAGGGCGCGTGCTCATGTACGGAGAGGAGAATATCAGCGAGCGCTTCTTATATGAGTACAAGGATGCTAAAGCTGGGATCGTGAGGACCAGGAGCTTTTTCCACGATCTGGATGAGAGCATTCCCATCCCGGACCTGGGCTGATATACTCACGTCTCTTTTTCCAGAGAAAGACCGACAGCCATTGCCAGGAAGAAGTAAGGCGCAGATACAACGAGACTGAAGGACACAAGACTGTTCATAAAGAATGAGAAAAGGATAAGTGCGCAGACCAGTGCTGCGTGCTTATTTTTATGTTCCAGTATCCTTTTCAGAAAAGAAGCAATGAGAGCAAGATACATAAGAACCCCAAGCAGCCCTCTCTCGATGAGGATCGTAAGAAGATCACAGTGGGCATTTGTCAGGGTATCAAAACCAAACATATTGAACAGGGATTCCGAAATCACAGGATCTGCATACGCATAGTCAGAAAGACAGTCCTGCCCCACTCCAACGAGCTTTCTTAACGGGTCCATCCCTTTAAACATGTCAAGGCAGATACTGTAGATGAGGATTCTGCCGTTGCCTGCCGCATTGTCAGGGTTTCTGAAAAAGAGAAAGCCGCAAATCCCCAGTATCACAGCGACGATAACAGATGCAATTATCCTGTACAGCCCGCTCCTCCATTTAAGTCTGATCTCCTCAAAAAGTCTGGACCCCCTATAGATAAGAAGGCACAGCGCCATAAGTATCAGTCCTGCATGACTTTGACAGACGTGCATCAGAAGGTTCTCCTGATAAACATATCCGTCCCTGAAGAGAGTGATCAGGATCCCTCCAATCTCAGCAGAAAGTCCCAGCAAAAAGACCTGAGCCAGAAATTTCCTGAAAGCATGCCTGTCCGAGAGGGCAAAAAACAAGAGGACTGTATACGCAGCTCCCATAACAATAAAAGCACTGTCGCTCCCCTGCAAGAACAGCGCCACAAGCGATGTCAGAACAAAAGCGCTGCACAGAAAAAACCAACCCGAAAAAAGCTTCTGGCAAAAGCCAAGCCCAATCCCCAAAGGTACAAACACAGAGAGAAATGCCGTAAACCAGTTGATGTTTCCCATAGTTGCCAGAAACCCAGGATTCTGCCCGAAAATGTCAAAGGGATAGATACCGATGCGGTTGAGGATTGCAAGAACACACTCCATAAAGGGAGTTATAAGCGCCGCAGAAAGAACATAGACATTCAAAGACTCTTCTTTTTCATAGAAGACGTAAAAGAAAAATACGATAAGCAATAAAGTAATAAGACCGCTCCGCCAGCCCTCAAGCCCAAGAAAAGCAGTCTTTTTATCCACGGAAAACATAAAACTTAAGAGATTTGAAAACAGATACCCCATCAGGGTATAAGCCATGTAATCCGGAAGACGCCCCGGGGCCATAAGCTTTTTGGCAGAAAAGATCAAAAAGAGCGGGACAAACAAAGCGCTTAAAGCCATGTAGCAAAGGCCCTTGGCTTCGCCCAGTTCAAAATAGCCCTCCCTCATATAAAGCGGCAGGACAGAGCATATCAGGATTAGATAGCCGTATCTTAAGTATTTGTGCAAGGCTTTATCTCCCATTAGCTTCAATGAGACTTCTTATCGCAGAATTGTCCGGCGAGACCTCAAAGGTTACTCTCCTTCCGGTTGCCGGATGGTCAAAACTGTAGGAATAGGCCGCAAGACAGACTTCTCTGATCCCCTGCTCCTCCGAGCAGAGGCGGCTTTCCTGCGTGGAATACCTGTCATCTCCAAGGATGGGATGCCCCAGATTTGAGAGCTGGGCCCTTATCTGATGGAACCTTCCCGTAAGAAGATGTACGCGCAGCAGAGTTGCATTTTCAGTTCTTGCAATTACTTCATACTCAAGTCTGGCGGACTTGATGTCGCCGCCTGTAAGACGCACTCTTTCGCCGCTTCTAAGAGTTACCTGTCCGTCCCTGAGACTATCCTTCTCATCAGCGGTCAGGATCTGCGCAAGCCTGTTGTCCTCCCGCCTCATGATAAAATCTGAAAGATGTCCCTTTCTCTCGGGAACCGCGCCATAGCAAAGTGCATAGTAATACTTGTCAGCCTTCTTGTCCTTGATCTGGCGAGCAAGGTCTGACGCAGCCTTTTTGGTCTTGGCCAGAACAACGACCCCTTCCACAGGCTGATCGAGCCTGTTTACAGTAGCAACATAGGGCGGCAAATTTCTTTGCCGCCCTGTAGTATTCGTCCTGTTCCTGCGGGCAAGGTAATTCCTTGCTGCGCTTATGAGGTCCATCCGTCCCGCTGCTGCACCTTCAGTAGCCATTCCGGCTCTCTTGTGGCACACCAGAAGATCGTCGTCCTCGTAGATTATTCTGATATCAGCAGACATCTCACACCTTAAATCTGTATCCTACACCCCAGATTGTCTCAATGTACTGAGGATTGGATGTGTCATATTCGATCTTCTCACGGATCTTCTTGATATGAACGGTAACCGTTGCGATATCGCCGATTGAGTCCATGTTCCAGATCTTCCTGAAGAGTTCTTCCTTGGTGAATACGTGATTGGGATTCTCTGCAAGGAAAGTAAGAAGGTCGAACTCCTTGGTGGTGAAGCTCTTCTCCTGATCGTCCACATAGACTCTTCTTGCGGTCTTGTCGATCTTGAGACCTCTGATCTCAACGTAGTCGTTGTTCTCGTGGCCTGATCCCACAAGTCTTGAATATCTTGCCATGTGCGCCTTGACACGGGCAACCAACTCTGATGGGCTGAAAGGCTTGGTGATATAGTCATCTGCTCCCAGTCCCAGACCTCTGATCTTGTCGATATCATCCTTCTTGGCTGATACCATAAGGATCGGCACGTCTTTCTTCTCTCTGATGTGCTTGCAGACTTCAAAGCCATCCATCCCCGGAAGCATCAGATCCAGGATAATGAGGTCAAACTCCTCAGACAAAGCTGTCTGAAGGCCCGCATCACCCGTATTCTCAATCTTGACTTCAAAGTCACTGAGTTCAAGGTAATCCTTCTCCAGGTCAGCGATCGCCTCTTCATCCTCAACAATTAATATTCTGCTCATACACCCTCTCTGCCTTTCTTTAAGTTTCGTGTTCTACCGTTACTGTATCCGTGGCGTCCGCATATTCGATGTACTTCCTCAGCACAAAATGCATGCAGGTTCCCTCTCCTTCATGGCTGGTAGCCCAGATATAACCACCATGATCTTCTATTATCTTCTTGACTATGGACAGGCCTATGCCGCTTCCGCCCTGCTTGGAATTCCTGGAGGAATCGGTCCTGTAAAACCTGTCGAAAATATTGGGAATGTCCTTCTGGGCGATTCCCTTGCCGTTGTCCTCAAGCTCCACCCTGACGGAGTCGATCTCATCCAGGATCCTTATGTCGATCTGTCCTGTTCCATCGTCCCTTCCAAGATACTTGACGCTGTTGCTGATAACGTTGTTCACAACTCTCTTTATCTGCTCCGGATCTGCAACTATCATGGTGTCCGGCGCCGTGAGGTTGGAGTAATTGAGCTTGATGGATTTGCTCTCAAGATCAGCTCCAATCTCCTCTACACAGTCTCCGAAGTAATCCGCCACATTGAGCCTGGCAAAATTGTAGGGGATCCTGTTGTTATCTATGCTTGAGTACAGCGTCAGCTCATTGATCAGGTTGTTCATGTCATTGGCCTTGCTGTAAATGATCTTGATGTACTTCATCTGCTTCTCGGGGTTATCCGCAACGCCCTCGAGAAGGCCCTGGGAATATCCCTTGATGGCAGTTATGGGAGTCTTGAGATCGTGGGAAATATTGCTTATGAGCTCCTTGTTCTGCTTCTCCCTCTCTATCTTCTCCTCGGCAGATTCCTTGAGGCGAAGTCTCATGTCCTCATAATTGCGGTACATGGCTCCGATCTCACCCTTCTCCTTGACGTCTGTGGGAAGGATGTAATCAAAGTTGCCGTCCTTAATATGCTGCATTGCCACATTCAGCTCATCTATCGGTTTAAAGAAGCTGCTGCCTATCCACATGGTCAGAAGAATACTGGTGAGCGTAAGGATCAGCAGTATGGCTACAGACATGTATATGATAAGCGAAGTAGTGAGTGCTGTTCGAATGCCCGATACAAAATACAGGCTTCCCTTCGAGCCATCGGAAAAGACAAAATCAAGCTGCCTTACAAGATTCCTCGATGGGGTGTAATAAATTCCGTCTATGTCATTGCCGTAACCCGGGAGCTCCGATATTACAGCCTTGGCTCTGTCCCTGTTGGCAACGTAGTATATCTCTTTGTCCTTCTTGACAATGATGAAGCAGTACTTGGGAGCTACCCGCGAGTCCAGCTCCTCCAGATAATCCTTATCCTCCAGAATAAACGGGTCTGCGAGAATATTGTCTGTAATCTCCACTACAAGAGAGTCCGTCAGTTTGGCAAAAGTTCCTCCCGGATCCGATACCATTCCATAATCAACTCCGGAGAACTTCTGCACCTGCAGTTTGTAAACAAGATACCTGCCCAGAGCAAGATATGTACCCAAGGAAAGGATAAGCGGGATGACCACGATAGCCAGTGACGTAATCAAAAGCTTTGTACGAAATCGCATATATTTTCCTATACCTTATTTTAGTATAACATATTTTATAAACTTAAGAAATTTTTTATAGTTTCAAGCACCTGATAATCGACACTCACAATAATTATATACCATATATCGTCATTTGTGACACATTTAGTAAAGAAGCCCGGGCAAACGCCCGGGCTTCCTGGTAAAGACTATTTACCTTAACTAAATGAAATCACTTATTTTGTTCTGGCAACAATTTTGAGTTTAACGGTCTTAGTTCCGCCATATTCACCCAATCCTCTGATTACCAGACTTGCTGTTCCTACCTTGTAGCTGTCTGTAAATGAAACTATCTCATAGCTTCCGGCTTCAAGTACGTTCTCTGCAGCACCTTTTCCACTGTATACTTTGAGATCACTCTCAGTAAGCCTGATCTGTTTTCCAGCTTCAAAATACAGTATGGAAGGATCCTTAACCACTACATTGTACTTGGAAATATCATAACTCTTATCCTTAAGTACGCGGTAGTAACCTACAAGCTTATCTGTATCCTTCGTGTAAGGAGTATTCTTGTTGTCAGCTGCAATATTCACGGTAACTTCTACTCGGATGATAGTTCCTGCAGGTACTTTATCTGTCGCACCGACAGGATCTCCTGCCGCTTTTTTATCACCATTTCCAAGTGTTGTGGCTACCTGATAGAAGTATGAATAATCGGTCTTCTTATTTACAGCATCGATGTCTTTGTTCTTGCCGTTTGTGACAGCCTTGCCATCATCAAGAAGCTTGGGAACAACCAGCATATATCCTGACTTTCCGCTCTTTTTAGCATCGAATGTCACATCATTTGCAACAACCTTCACCTGAGAGAGAGGAGCTTTTTCTATCCTGAAGCTTACACTCTTGCCGGAGCCGGAATAGTTGCCCATTCCCTTGATCACAGCTGTAGGTGCCTTCTTCACATTCTGAGCTGTGATGGCATCCGTGAATACCTTGGTATTGTTCTTGTAGGTTACAGTGTAATCCACACCCTCAGTGAGGACTCTGGTGCCATGCATAACAGTTACCTTTGGCTTTGCTCCCGACTTAACATAAGTAACTGATTCAGGGGCAGAAACAGTGATGTCTGCTGCTTTGGCAGTCATTCCATGAGCCTTTACGGTAATTGTCTTCTTAAGCGTTCCGGTACATCCGTTAATTCCTGTATAAACAAGATCAAACTTCCCTATTACTCCGGTATTTTCATATGTAACCTTATAATCATCACCCTCTATGAGTTTGTCTGTGCCTGCGTAAAGTACAGGTTTGTTATCCTGCTTCCATGCGGGTTTAAGGTTCTTGTCGCTTTCATTGAAAAGATCGCTCAGAGTAATCTCTGCTCCGGTATATTCTACGCTTGTCTTAAGTCCGGCTACTTTTGCCTTTGAGATAAGTGTTCCTGTAATCTCAAGAGAAGCTGTCTTTTCACCAATGTACTGCTTCTGATTTGCACCTTCTTCAGCAAGTTCTTCGGCAGTCTTAACCCTTCCGCAGATAACTATATTATGCTTTCCTGCAGATTCGTAAGCCTTAACAGACTTTGTGCTCTCATCACGGAAATCAACAGTGTAATCGAATCCCTGCTCAAGAACTGTCTTACCTTCTGTGACAACTATTCTATACTGTCCATCAGGTGAAGAAAGCATTGCCTTGAGCTCTGCAGCAGTCCTTTCTTTATCGTAAGGAAGCTTAGCTGCCTTGCCATTTGCATCTGTAATTGCAACTTTGAGCTTGCTTACCTGGACAGCATTCTTATCTGTCTTGGAAATAACTCTTACTTCAACCGGTTTTTCAACAACACCCGCGAAGTTAGTTCCCTTAGCTGCGATCTGAATGAAATAGCTGCCTGCTTTAGTAACTTCTTTTGCAGCGTCTACCTGATTCTTACAATCTTTGTCTGAATAGAACCTGAGCTCATAATCCTTGCCGGCTGCAAGTTTCTTTGTGCCAAATATTACCTGCGGCTTAACCGTTGTAAGCTTTGCTCCGCTTAAGATTGTAACAACATGCTCGGAAGTAACCACTGCCTTTGCAAGATTTTCTTCTGTTACTGCAAAGGTAAACGCACTGCTGAACTTATAATTGCCTTTGCCCTTTAAGGTTACTGTCGGCAATTTAGCTGATACAGGAACAACCACGTTGTTGGTATATGCAACAGTATAATCTCTGTTCTCGACGAGTCTTCTGTTTCCGCTAAATACATAAATCTCATCATTGAAAGTGATCTTATCGCCTGTGTAAGTCTTTGAAATATTACCTGCCTTACCAGGCTCTTCTGCGATCTGATAACCCTCAATATCGTTTCCGAATACGTACCAGAGCTGATCCTTGATATTTCCGGAATCGCCATTAAATACGTCGTCTTTGAGGTATTTGGCAAGCAGAGTGCTGGTCTCGTTCTCAACATCACCCCAGTCATTCTTCTTAACACTGAACTTAAACTCTGACATGCTGCTTTCAATAAGGCTCTTTTGCGCTGCAACAGCTTTAATCCTTGTTACGTCTTTTGTCAGTGTGAATGAACCATTATAAAGAACCGTTCCGGCACCTGAAACAGGATTTCCTTCATCATCTGTGTCGATCACAGGAACTGCTGGTTCACTTCCATCCTCAGTTATTGTGTAGAAGATCTGCGCACCATAGGTTTCCGTCTTGAGTTCGATGATGGTTCCGGGCGCTACATATTTCTCACCACCGGCAAGTCCTTCAGCTTCCCCAATAATTGCCTTGGGAGACCTGACTGTTTCAGGAGGCCTTACTGTAACAAGGCTCGCTGCATTGAATTCAGTGCCCTCAAGAATAGCTGTTATTGTAACTGAAGTCTCTTCCTCAATAGGCGCTGTTGTAATAACTTTAACAACTGCTTTTCTGCCAGGCTCATCTTCTGCAGTAACCGAAAGAAGGTCTGAGTTTGAACTTGACCAGATAACTTTTTTATCAGCGTGATTATCTGCAACAACCGCTTCTAATGTAGTGCTGTTCCCTTCGGTGAAGTTAAGGCTTACAGCTTTGGGGCTGATGACAAGGGGCTCAGCCACAATTACTGTAATCTCCTTTTTAAGCTTTCCGTATGTTACCGTTACAGTAGTTGTTCCTTCTGCATCAAGTGATTTAATTGTTGCAGTGTTGCCGCTCGAAGTGACTGTTGCAACCTTTGTATCTGCACTCTTCCATGTATATGATCCCTGGAGGCTTGCGGGTACAACTTTTGCTGTAACTGAAGCTTCACTGTTCTTTACAAGATTTATAACCTCTTTGTCAACAATAAGTCCGCTCTCAGGTGAAACAGTAAAAACGCATGCGTCTGAGTAATCTGTTCCTTCAATCTTAGCCTTTATGGTTACAGTCTTGACATCCTCGAGACTTACACCATTTACAACTTTTACCACTGCTTTCTTAGTGTCCTGCGCATCAGGAGTTACGGTCAGGACTGCTGTATCTGAGCTCGACCAGATAACAGACTTATCCCTGAGTGCTT
>CAMNOS010000043.1 GCA_946546925.1 uncultured Butyrivibrio sp. | reverse complement strand
GTGTTGTCTGAGGTGTCATACGGGTTATCACAAGAAGTGTCATCTGTGAGATCGTCTGAGTTGTCGGAAGCAGCTTCGTCTGTGAGATTTTCTATGTTGCCGGAAGTGCCTTCGTCTATGTTTTCAAAAGAAGTATCACCTATGGTGTTATCAGATGTTGCTCCGGTGGTGCCTTCCTGGGTGATACTTAATACGTCTGTAGAGTCATCAGAGAAGTCATCGGTTCCGGTAGATGTGATTCCCGATTCATAGGTTATGCCTGTTGTCTCAGCTGCAAGACTCGAAACAGCAGTCCCCGGAGCAAAACAGATAATCATAGTCATTATCAAAATCCATGAACATAAACGCTTTTTCTTCATAAGCCACCATTCCTTTCATGACAGTAATTACATATACTCTGTTGCGCCATAGTAAAAATATTACAGTTTAAAGAATGTTATATGAATAATTATACCATCCATGTTCAGAACAATACTTGAATTTATTCTTTTTTCATTCTATTTTAAGATACAAACGAAATGACATCATAGAAAAATACCAGCGAATAAAAAATACCTTTTTTATCCACTGGCATCGATATTGACTCCCTGTTCTAAAAGGATTCTGTTAAGACTGTTTCTTGATCTTTGACACGATTGCTTCGAGGCTATCAAAAAAGTCAATAATACAGAATAACCGGCGTACCGACTTCCACCACATCCCACAGTACTTCAACTGAGCTTAGCGGGCAGTTGATGCAGCCGTGAGACCCGTCGGATTTGTAGATATCTTCGCCAAATTTACTGCGCCAGGTGGCATCGTGGATGCCGACGCCTTTGTTGACGCCGAGCCAGTAATTGACATAAGAGACATAGTCAGCCCCACGCAGATAAGTGTGGTAACGTTTGTTGTAAACAGGGAATATACCGGTAGGCGTCCCTCTGCTCCTGTTGATATTGCCTGTGACAACAGGCATATCCATTGAAAGCTTCCCATCCACATAGTAGTACAGCATCTGATCTCCCATATTAATTTCTATATAGGTCTGGCCCAGATCCTTAATTGCATCATAAACCACCGCACCTTTGGTAAGTACAAAATCCCTGTGGCTTTCAGGGCTGTCACCGGAGATTATCTCATCCTTGAGATAGGCAAACTCCGCATCTATATCGAAGATCTTGCCGTCGCCCTTTCTGGATTCATTAACAATGACCGTTTTTCCTTCGCCCTCCCTGTACTTCTCCATCATCCAGGAAGTATCATATTTATCGGATATGCTCTTAAAGAAAGCATACATTCTGCTCTCGCTGATAACAGGCTCATAGTCGCTTGTGGCAAGTATGCCTTCTATGACCTTTAGTTCGCTCACGTCAGGGAGTTCCTTCTCTTCCCCGCCAATAATGAACAGTCCCTGACCGGGATTCTTAGCATCTACCTCTTCCGACTTTGCAGCAGTAAGGTCAGATCTTGTAAGAATGAAATCACACATTTTACCCTTATTAAGGTTTATAATCTCATCGCCAACCGCATAGTCAATGTTTATATTCTGGATCCTGTCAATATTATGGAAAAGAGCTATCTTATCCTCTGATCCGCTGCGAAGATCATATTCCCTGTAGACATCATCAAGATTGGTAAGATCAAGTACCGGTTCTCTTTGGTGCATTGCAGAGTATACTCTGTCGCTTATTTTGTCCCTGTCCGGAACGGATATATACGCATTTTCAAGGACATATCCATCAGGACCTCTCTCAATCGTACACTGAAAATCAGAAGGATCTACAAAGATCTCCCAGTCAGTTATTTTTTCATCCAGCCTGTCCCTGTCAATAAAAATCGAAGGTTCATAATCCGCAGACATGTTCCTAAACACATAAACTCCCCAGGCAAAGGGATTTCTGTTACTGAATATTTCATTCAGTGACTCTGTATAGTCAACTGTCATTCCAACATCAGAAGCGCTGACAAAAAGCCTTGCACCGCTCTTATCGATGACAGCAACTCCGTCATAAGGACTCTGAGCACAGAGTTCATCATTGACCTCATATACAGTTTTGCCTGTGCAGTATATGCCATTTATCCACGTAAAGCACGGAAATCCGTCCATGTAATAAACTCCCAGGAGGCAATAGCCAATGCCCAGGAGTATCACAAGAGCGATCACGGCAATCATACCGACGCGAAACGCCTTTTTCATATTTTTATAAAGCCCCTCAAATTAATACTCTTTTTCATAATAAAGCTCAACATAAAAATGATGAACCTCGACTGTAAGATAACAAGTCAAAAGAACCATCCCGCGACTTCTTTAGTCAAGCGGAAGGTCTGATGCATCAAAAGCTTCACTGATGGATGCTCCTGCGGGAACCATCGGGAACACCTTGTCGTCCTCCTCGATAAGGCAGTCGATCAGTACCGGCTTCTTGGATGCAATAGCTTTCTTAAGTGCAGGAACAACCTCTGACTTTTTGGTGACCCTTATGGCTTCGCACCCAAGTCCCTCTGCGACCTTGCAGTAGTCAACGTTGTCTGTAAAGACAGTCTGTGAGTAGTGCTTCTGGTAAAAGAGTGTCTGCCACTGTCTTACCATTCCAAGAACATGATTGTTGATCACGATCTCAATAATGGGAAGGCCATACCTTGAAGCTGTTGCCAGCTCATTCATATTCATCCTGAAGCAACCGTCACCTGCAATATTGACGCATAATTTGTCCGGATTGCCGACCTGCGCGCCAATGCAGGCACCGAGACCGTATCCCATGGTACCCAGTCCGCCCGAGGTAAGAAAAGTCCTGGGTTTGTTGAACTTGTAGTACTGGGCAGTCCACATCTGGTGCTGACCCACATCCGTTGAGATTATTGCATCTCCCTTTGTAAGCTTATACAGCTCCTCGATGATATAAGGGCAGGTAAGTTTACCGCTCTCATAGCTTAAAGGAAATTTCTCCTTATATTCATCAATCTTCCTGATCCATTCCGGATGCTGCATAGGTTCAATCCTGGAATTGAGCACCTTCAGAACCTCTTTGAGGTCACCTATCACCGAAACATTGGTCCTTATGTTCTTGTTGATCTCTGCGGCATCGATGTCCACCTGCAGGATCTTGGCCTTTGTAGCAAAAGTTCTTGCATTGCCTATAACCCTGTCTGAGAATCTGGCGCCGAGAGTAATCAGAAGATCGCACTCACTTACTCCGAAATTCGAAGTTTTGGTGCCGTGCATTCCGATCATGCCTGTATAGAGCCGGTGATTGGCATCCATTGCGCCCTTGCCCATAAGGGTATCGCAGACAGGAGCATCAATTGTCTCTGCAAACTTCTTAAGTTCCTCAGAAGCACCTGAGATAACAGCTCCGCCGCCGACATAGATATAGGGTCTCTTGGCAGCCTTGATCAGCTTTAGTGCTGCCTTGATGTCCTCATCAGTGAACTTGCATATCGGCTCCTCTTCGCTTATCTGCACAGGTCTGTAGTCGCAGCTCGCTGCAGTCACATCCTTGGTTATATCAACGATCACAGGACCGGGACGACCTGTTCTTGCAATCTTGAAAGCCTTTCTTATAGTATCTGCAAGCACTTTGATGTCTTTTACGATGTAGCCATGCTTGGTGATAGGCATCGTAATACCCGCGATATCTACCTCCTGGAAAGTGTCCTTGCCAAGAAGCGGCAGGTTGACATTGCAGGTTATTGCCACCATTGGAACTGAGTCCATATATGCTGTAGCAATACCTGTTACCAGATTAGTTGAGCCGGGACCGCTGGTAGCAAGACATACTCCGACCTTTCCAGTCGATCTCGCATAACCGTCAGCCGCGTGTGAAGCTCCCTGCTCATGTGATGTCAGTATATGTAAAAAATCATCCTGTTGTTTGTACAGCTCATCATAAATATTTAGAATTGTTCCCCCGGGATATCCAAAAACCGTGTCTACCCCCTGTTCCTTCAAACACTCAAGTACTATCTGCGATCCTGTAAGAACCATTTTCCCATACTCCTCTTATACTCTTATACCTTAGGTATTTCCAATATAGCTCCCCTGTTGCCGCTTGTGACCATCTCGCGGTACCTTAAGAGATACCCGGTTTTAACTTCGGGCTCTCTGGGCTGCCATTTCTCTCTTCTCTTTGCCAGTTCCTCATCGGAAACTTTGACATTGAGGGCATTGTTCGGGATATCAATGCTGATGATGTCACCTTCCTCAACAAGAGCTATAGGTCCACCCACTGCAGCTTCGGGTGAAACGTGTCCGATTGATGCACCTCTGCTTGCTCCCGAGAATCTTCCGTCAGTGATAAGAGCAACTGTAGAACCGAGGCCTCTTCCAGCAATCGCTGATGTGGGATTGAGCATCTCTCTCATGCCCGGACCGCCTTTTGGTCCTTCATACCTGATGACAACAACATCACCCTCTACAATCTTACCTGTAAGGATTGCATCGATTGCATCCTCCTCACAGTCGAATACTCTCGCAGGTCCCTCATGCACCATCATCTCAGGTACAACTGCTGACTTCTTGACAATACCTGTATCCGGAGCAAGATTTCCTTTGAGAACAGCGATTCCACCGGTCTGCATGTAAGGATTGTCGATAGGTCTTATAACTTCAGGGTTCCTGTTTGCAGCACCGACAAGATTCTCTTTGAGAGTCTTGCCTGTCGCTGTGATAACATCAAGATTAAGCAGATCTTTTTTGACCAGCTCTGACATTACTCCAAGCACTCCTCCTGCCTCGTTGAGATCCTCCATGTATGTGGGACCTGCAGGTGCAAGATGACACAGATTGGGTGTTCTTGCCGATACTTCATTGGCAATCTCCATGTTCATGTCAACTCCTGCCTCATGCGCGATTGCAGGAAGATGGAGCATTGTATTGGTGGAGCATCCAAGAGCCATATCCATTGTCATGGCATTCATGAATGCATCCTTTGTCATGATATCGCGAGGACGGATATCGTTCCTGATAAGGTTCATAACTGCATAGCCTGCCTGCTTGGCAAGTCTGATTCTTGCAGAGTATACGGCAGGGATAGTTCCGTTACCGGGAAGGCCCATTCCGATAGCCTCTGTCAGGCAGTTCATGGAGTTGGCTGTGTACATTCCGGAGCAGGATCCGCATGTAGGGCATCCCTTCTCCTCATACTCGCAGAGCTTCTCCTGTGTCATCTTACCTGCAGATACGCTTCCAACAGCCTCAAAGAGTGAAGAAAGAGATGTCTTGTGTCCGTCGATCCTTCCTGCAAGCATCGGTCCGCCCGATACAAAGACTGTAGGAATATTGACCCTTGCGGCTGCCATCAAAAGTCCGGGAACATTCTTGTCGCAGTTGGGAATGCATACCATTCCGTCAAATGCATGAGCCTTGGCAAGACACTCTGTGCTGTCTGCAATGAGGTCTCTTGTAACCAGTGAGTACTTCATTCCCACGTGTCCCATGGCAATTCCGTCACAGACTGCGATTGCAGGAACAACAACAGGCATTCCGCCGGCCTCTGCAACTGCCAGCTTAACAGCCTCAGTGATCTTATCAAGGTTCATATGTCCCGGAACGATCTCGTTGTAGGAGCTTACGATTCCAACGAGAGGTTTATTTCTCTCTTCCTCGGTAAAGCCCAATGCGTTGAACAAACTTCTGTGGGGTGCCTGCTGCAGCCCCTTCATAACTCTGTCACTATTCATTGCCATAATACACTCTCCTTTTATTTGGTATATAGAATAAAGTTGTCATTTTCATAAACTACCCGAAGTGTATTCAGATAATCCCAGTCTATGGAATCATAATTCTGATAAAACTTCCAGAAATCAGGCCCCGAGTAGTCAGGGTCAAGCATATTTTTATCTATGATAACACAATCTGCGTCTCTGACATCCGTCTTCTGGCAGTCAATGTCCCATCCGAACTTAAGAAGGTACTGCTGGTCGCAGTCGAGTACCGCGATGTTATGTCTCTTGGGAACATTGGCAATAAACAGGGTGTCATATATGTCGTTCTCCCTGGTGCCGAGCTGAGCCTTAAACTCATAGTCATTAAACCTTACTATAAAAAGAATCAGCGCCGCAAGCACAGGTATATATACCCCAAGTCCCGAGTACCACCTGTCGGTTTTGATCGTAACCTCAGTCTCTTTGTGGATCTCATTGCCTTCCGGTCTCCCCACTTTCCTGTTATAGATACGGATAGTACTGTCGATCAGTCTTTCAACGCATATAACAAAGCAAAATGTAACAACTGCGCATCCGTAGGTAAACACTCTCAGATATGGCAGCTTGTGAGATACTGTCAGCATAATCGCCGTAATGATCACATTGCAAAGGACCATGAGATTAATAGTCGTCCTGCTGTACGCAAAGTGTCTTACGCATTCATAAACAGAAACTCCAATGCTGATGATAATAGCCACAGGAACGAGAAATCCTATATGCGGGATCATGTAGTTAAAAAGGTTAGATCCCCATCCGAAGCATTCGCTCCAGAATTCCTCCCTTGAAAGGCTCTGAATATAGGGCTGATTCAGCATATATCCGATTCCCGTAAGCAGTGATCTCACAGGTGCCCTTAAAAGGACTGTCGCATGGCTTAGTCCAAAGAACTCAGAGCCTTCGGTTTTGACAAGAAGGTTCGAGCCGATTGCAAGCCAGATGAGCCCGTAGAGAATAGTTGTTATAACAGCTGCATAAATTCCTGATCTGAAGAAGATAACGAACTTCTTATAATAAGACGTCTCACTTATCTTGCCCTTTAAGTCTCTCGCCCTGTAGGCATTGATGAGAAGGTAAAGAGCTATGGATAAGCTCACAGGAATTACAAAGTAAATGCTGCTGGGTACCGTATACAGCCCCAGAACAAAAGAAAAAGACAGCGCCACGAAGATGCTCCTTCTGGTCTCATCAGCACTGCATATCTTGCCTGCGCAGTATACAGCAAGCAGAAAACAGGTTGTCGAAAGGGTGTATCCCCTCCCCTGCACGCTGTATTCGTTGACTATCTGCATCGATGAATACAGAAGCATCGCAGCAAAAGAGAGTCCGTGAGCAAAATATCTTTTACATATCCTGTAGATAAGTATCAGATTCGACAAAGCGCATAGGTAGGATACTCCTCTTAGGCCTATATACGAATTGCCTGTGTAGTCCAGTATTGCCGACAGGACCGAATATCCGACATGATTGTTGGGAAGCGGCCAGTGAATAGCCGCATACAGAGGTCCTCTGCTCACAAACGTATAGTAGGTGTAGAGTTCATCATACTGAGGCGTTATGGCGAACATCCTCCAGAGATAATATGCCGCCATACCTATCACAAAGAGCGTCGCCGCCATGGTCTCCGGCTCATGCGGAAGAATGTCATATATTCTTTTTTCTGTTTTATAGGTCAGTGATTCGTTCAACCAGAAGATCTCCCATTTTACTGCATCCGACCTGCGTAAAGTTCTCTCCACCGGATGCGCCTAAAAGGTCCACCGTCCTGTAGCCGTCCCTCAGAACAGCTGTAACTGCTCTTTCTATGGAATCAGCCTCTCTGTCAAGATTGAAGGTATATCTGAGCATCATTGCAGCAGAAAGAACTGTCGCAATGGGGTTGGCTATGTCCTTGCCCGCAATATCGGGTGCACTTCCGTGGCTCGGCTCATAGAGTCCAAAACTTGTATCATTGAGTGATGCGCTGGGAAGCATTCCGATAGAACCTGTTATCATGCTGGCTTCGTCTGAAAGGATGTCTCCAAACATATTCTCAGTGAGCACCACATCAAACTGTGAAGGATCCCTTACAAGCTGCATTGCGCAGTTATCAACAAGCATGTGTTCAACCGTAACATCCGGATAATCAAGAGCAACTTCATTGACAACCTTTCTCCAGAGTCTGGATGAATCAAGAACATTGGCCTTATCAACGCTAATCACGCTCTTTCTGCGCTTCCTTGCAACTTCAAAGGCCTTTATTGCGATTCGTCTGATCTCGCTCTCTTTGTAAACGAGGGTGTCGGTAGCAACAAGCTCTCCGTCAACTTCCTCTGTAGAGCGGGCGCCAAAATAAAGACCGCCGGTCAGCTCCCTCATTATAAGCATATCAAACCCTTTGGCTGCCGATTCCTCTTTCAGAGGGCATGCCTTCATAAGCTCGGGATAAAGATATGCCGGGCGCAGATTTGCAAAAAGATTCAGGGCTTTTCTGATTCCCAGAAGTCCTGCCTCCGGTCTCTTTGAAGGTTCTAATTTGTACCAGGGTGATGTGGAAGTATTTCCACCGATAGATCCCATAAGAACAGCATCGGCGCTTTTAGCCGCCTCAATCGTCTCTTCTGTAAGCGGAACACCGTATGCATCGATAGAGCATCCCCCCATGAGCACGTCCTTATAGGCTATTTCGTGTCCGTAGACATCAGCCACCTTATCAAGGACTTTTTTGGCCTCGCGAACTATCTCAGGCCCGATTCCGTCACCGGGAATGCATGTAATATTTAGTTTCATCTTTCTCCTCCCCATTTGAAAACAAGCCCGATTGGCATGACCAACCAGGCTTATTACAGACATGAAAAATATTACTTCTTCTTGGAATCAGAAGTATCCTCAGCAGTCTGAACAGCATCTTCAGGCTTCTCAACCTCTACGATTGCTTCCTTGACCATAGGAATACGGCAGTTCTTGTTGTTGCCGAACTCAACGATAACCATATCGTCATTGATATCGATAACAGTTCCGATGAAGCCGCCTGTAGTCCTTACGCTGTCGCCCACTGCAAGAGCAGCAAGAATAGCAGCTTTCTGCTTCTGCTCTTTCCTCTGAGGTCGCATAAAAAGAAAATAGAAAACAGCGATAACCGCAGCATAAACAACCACCATAGAGATTATACTTGTGGCTCCTCCGGCTGCTTCAGTAGTTAAAAGTAAACCCATAACTTCCTCCATACCTTAATAAATTATATACACCAATTCATCATACAAAAAAATGTGTTCAAATTCAAGTGTGCAAAATTGTTATCCTTTGCGCCAGTTTTTATCAATGTTGCGGTACCCGTTAGTACCTTCTGAGTCAAATTCCAGCATACCGTCGAGCTTGTTCTTCTTGTAAGATGCAAACTTGCCTTTCTCAATAGCCTGCCTTATCTCAGTCATCATGTGGTTGTAGAAATAGAGGTTATGAAGAACACAGAGCCTCATTCCGAGCATCTCTCCGGCTTTGAGCAGATGCCTGATGTATGACTTGGAATATCTCCTGCACGCAGGGCACTGACAGCCTTCTTCTATGGGAGTGTCATCCATCTCATAGCGGGCGTTCATGATATTGATATGTCCGCGATTCGTATACAGGTGTCCATGCCTTCCGTTTCTGGAGGGATAAACGCAGTCAAAGAAATCAACGCCTCTCTCCACCGCCTCAAGAATATTGGCAGGAGTTCCGACTCCCATCAGATAGGTGGGCTTGTTGTCTGGAAGGAACGGCACCACAGTCTCAAGAACATAGTACATCTCCTCGTGGCTCTCACCAACTGCAAGGCCGCCCACTGCATAGCCGTCCAGGTCCATATCGCTGATCACCTTGGCATGTTCTATCCTTATATCATCAAAGATCGCTCCCTGATTGATTCCAAAAAGAAGCTGATTGGGATTGACCGTATACGGCAGGCTGTTCAGCCTCGCCATTTCGTCCTTGCACCTTTTGAGCCACCTTGTAGTCCTGTCCACAGACATCTGTACGTACTCATGGTCAGCCTTGGCGGATGGGCACTCATCAAAAGCCATCGCAATCGTCGAACCAAGATGAGACTGAATCCTCATGCTCTGCTCGGGACCCATGAACAGCTTGTGTCCGTCTATATGTGAGTGGAAATAAACACCTTCTTCTCTGATTTTTCTTGTCTTTGCAAGAGAAAAGACCTGAAAGCCTCCCGAATCAGTCAGGATGGGCTTGTTGCAGGACATGAACCTGTGAAGTCCTCCCATTCTGAAAATGAGATCGTCTCCCGGTCTTAAGTGAAGGTGATAAGTATTGGAGAGGACCACCTGCGTGTCAATCCCCTCAAGATCTTCCGTGGAAACCCCGCCCTTGATTGCTGCAACAGTCGCAACATTCATAAAAACAGGGGTCTGAATCTTACCGTGGACGGTCTCAAACTCTGCTCTCTTGGCATTTCCGTCCTTTTTTAAAATCTTATACATATTAATGATCCATTTCTTTTAATCAACGTATCTGTTCCAGAACTCCTCAAGACAGATGCCCTCATCCGTGATCAGAGTGGCAGCCTCAACACCGACATACCTGAAGTGCCATGGCTCATATTCTATACTTGTGATGTGCTCTTTACCCTTGGGATACCTGAGGATAAATCCGTATCTGGCACTGTTCTCATAAAGCCATTTGCCTGCGGCAGTATCACCAAAACCCTCGTCAAGCGTTGAGTAGCCGTTGGTTACGATATCTACAGCAAGACCGATCTGGTGCTCCGATGATCCAGGAACGGTAACAGCCTGTGAAGCCAGGTTGTAGGCATCCATGTAGGACATTCCGCCATCCATGTAGCGGTTGACTTTGTTGTTAAAGAGCATCGTCTGACGGTTGATATCCCTGTAGGGTGAACAGATGATGAGATTGACGCCGTCTTTGTGTGCCGCCCTGACCATATCTTTGAGCGGAGCAACAACTCTCTCATCGCACTTCATGCTGCCGCTTATTGTTCCCAGTGAAAACTCATAGTCGTCAGGTATCGGATGCTGCTTGTTCACAAGGATAAGGTTCCAGTCATCTGAAGAGAAGCCTTCAGCAGCCTTGTCTGTCTCATATGATGAATTCTCGTTCATGGCAGTATCATCTTCCAGGATCTCATCTGCTGAAGCATAGCCATCAATCTCAGCAGCGTCAGGATTGACGATCTCGTCCGCCTCAGCCATCACTTCCTCGTCGATGTCTACAGATTCTATAAGCTCCGCATCGGACTGAGCAACCTCTTCATCCGAAATTAACGTCACTTCAGGTGCCTTTCTCTCCGGATCCGAAGTGTCGGATTCAAAACTTATTGCAGGCGCCATTGCAGGATATGAGAAACTGCTGCTGGCTGCAAAAAAGAGCAGGATGCACGCAAGAGCTGTATATCTCTTGGTATTCCTGTAAAAATAAAACATGAAATTGTAAAGAGTTATTGCGCAAACTGCATATGTAAATCCAAGAAAAGAAAGCTTTTTATGCTTCCCGTTGAATATCTGTACTTTGGCGATCACTCTGTCTCTGAAGCTTAGCTTCTTCTGCAGATTACTTGCATTCATATCAAAAACCCCTCTATTTCTGATATCATCGCTTTGCCGATAAAATGTCACTGTGTATTATATTACGAAATCCAGAAAAAATCACGTGTTTTTCTAAAATCTCGCATATTTACTTATTTTTCATTACATGAGCATTACAAATATTCGTTTTTTGCCCAAATATGTCCTGATTTGATATACTAAAAAGAACTAAGAGAATATCCGGTTTATACAACGAAAGCGAGGACAGACTATGTCGGGATCAACTTTTGGCAAAAATATCACAGTCAGTACCTGGGGCGAGTCCCACGGGAAGGCGCTCGGGTGCGTAATTGACGGCTTTCCCGCCGGAATGGAGCTTGATGAGGGCGATATCCAGAAGCTCCTTGACAGAAGAAAGCCCGGAACTTCGTCGGCTACCACATCAAGAAAAGAGGACGACCTTGTTGAGATCCTCTCAGGAGTTTTTGACGGACGGACTACAGGTACACCCATATCTTTAATGGTTACGAATACCAATCAGAAATCCTCCGATTACAGTGAGATTGCTAAATACTATCGCCCCGGGCACGCCGATTACGGTTTTGATGAGAAATATGGATTCAGAGACTACAGAGGCGGCGGAAGAAGCTCCGGAAGGGAGACAATAGGCCGCGTTGCTGCCGGAGCTCTCTGTGAGAAGCTCCTAAACAAAATGGGCATAACCGTGGAAGCCTACACAAGATCCATTGGAGATGTCGAGATCGATGAGTCCTGTTTAAAAGACCTCTCTCCCCGCCTTACAACTCCCACTGCAATGCCTGACGTGATTGCGGACAAAAGGGCCATGGAGCTCATAAATGCTACGAGAGAAAAAAACGACTCACTTGGAGGAGTCATTGAATGCAGGATCAAAGGAGTTCCCGCCGGCATCGGAGAACCCGTATTTGACAAGCTCGACGCACTTCTTGCGCGCTCAGTGATGTCTATAGGTGCTGTTAAGGCGGTTGAGATCGGTGACGGAATAAGCGTAGCTACATATTACGGTTCACAGAACAACGACGCTTTTGAAGCTGTAGGCAACAGAATAAGTAAAAAGACCAATCACTCAGGTGGTATTCTCGGCGGAATATCAGATGGATCAGAGATCATCTTAAGAGCCTATGTCAAGCCAACTCCAAGCATCGCATCAACACAGGAGACCATCAACAATGAGGGCGAGAATATAACGATCAACATAAAGGGCCGCCACGACCCTGTGGTTGTACCAAGAGCTGTCGTAGTCGTGGAATCCATGTGTGCAATAACCATTCTGGACCTCATGATATCCAACATGTCCTCAAAGGCAGACAGCATAATACAGTTCTACAAATAATCAAAGGGAGCCGTTTCGGCTCCCTTTCTATTATCCTTCCAGCTTGTGGAATATTATGCAGTTGGGTCTTGATACCTGCATCTCCGGTCCGTTCATGACCATTGTCCCGGCATCCATATCTACCGTAAAGAAGGTAAGTGTGTCAGACTCATGATTGAGCGAAACAAGGTGCTTGTTGTCAGGGAAAAGAGCTGCATCCTTGGGATACTCTCCCGCAACCGGAAGCTGTATCTTCTTGGTAAGAAGTCCTGTCTCCTTGTCCACCTTGAATACGATGGCATTGTTCTCTCCTGCTGTTGAGCTCACAAGATAGTTGAAATCCTCTGAGAATGTCAACGCACTGCAGGCAACACCGATTGAGTCTGCCTCATCCGAGTTGGAAACCTCCTGGATCTTGTTGAACTCGGGCATTCCGTTCTCTTCATGATACTCATATACGTCAATTGCACATTTCTGCTCAAGGCAGACATATAGAAATCTCCCATTCTTGGAGAACTGCATGTGTCTGGGTGAAGACTCCTGGTCACAGTGGATGACATCAACTTCCTTGATCTTGCCGGTGTCATGATTAAGTGAATATATGTTGATTCTGTCCATTCCAAGGTCTGCTGCAAGCAGATACTTGTTGTCCTTGGATACCTTGATGCACTGAACATGAGGCACATGGTTGCGGCCAGCCGCAGTTCCAAGTCCCTTGTGGAATCTCTCATCGGTTATCTCACCGATACTGCCGTCTTTATTAAGCCTGAGTACAGTGACCTTGCCGTCGTGATAACCTGCAGTCACCAGGAAATTATCAGTCTGATCCTCGTTGAGATAGCATCCTCTCATGCCATTGATGGAAGCTTCATTGAGGAACTCAAGGCTTCCGTCCTTGAGAATATGATATGACTCAACTCCTGTATCGGTAATGGAGTAAAGTGTATGACCATCATGGGAAATTCCGATATATGATGAATTGGTGATCTCAACCTTCTGTTTCTCAGTCAGTCTCCCGTTCTTGAGATCAACGTCGTAGATCCTTATTCCATACTTAGTGCCAAGTCCTGATGTGTAGCTGGATACGTATGCTACATACTTGTCTTTTGCAGCCATTTAGCGCCTCCCGTAGCGGGTTCTTAGAAAACCCTTATTTATCACATTTTATCACAACACAAACAAACTTTAAATATACCAAAAAAAGTAATTGACACTGCTGAATGCTCATTTAAAATAAAGTAGATATGTATTTATATTCATTAATAGGAGAACATTAAAATGGGGAAAGACCTGATAACTCTTGAGCATATTTCCAAGTCCTACGACGGTCACGTGGTACTTGATGACCTTAATCTCTCAATCTACGAGAATTCTTTTGTCACACTCCTTGGCCCCAGCGGCTGCGGTAAGACCACTACCCTGCGGATAATCGGCGGCTTTGAAAAGCCCGATCAGGGCAAGGTTATCTTCGACGGCAAGGACATCACGGATATGGCTCCCAACAAGAGACAGCTCAACACAGTATTCCAGAAGTATGCCCTCTTTACCCACATGAATATAGCTGAGAACATCGCTTTCGGCCTCAAGATCAAGAATAAGCCGGACAGCTACATCAAGGACAAGATCAAATACGCATTAAAGCTCGTCAACCTTGACGGCTATGAGAAAAGAATGCCCGACTCCCTCTCAGGCGGTCAGCAGCAGCGTATTGCCATAGCAAGAGCAATTGTCAATGAGCCCAAGGTCCTTCTTCTCGATGAGCCCCTCGGAGCGCTTGACCTCAAGCTTCGTCAGGACATGCAATACGAGCTTAAGAGGCTCAAGGAAGAGCTTGGAATTACCTTCATATATGTAACTCATGACCAGGAAGAAGCCCTTACGATGTCAGATCACATCGTTGTTATGAACCAGGGCTACATACAGCAGGAAGGTTCACCGGAGAAGATCTACAACGAACCCGAGAATGCCTTTGTTGCGGATTTCATCGGAGACAGCAACATAATACGCTCGACTATGATAAGGGATGAGCTTGTTGAGATACTCGGCGCACGCTTTGCCTGCGTTGATAAGGGCTTTGGCGAAAACAAACCCGTAGACGTCGTTATCCGTCCCGAGGACATAGTTCTCGTTCCTCCGGAAGAGGGAACTCTCGAGGGCGTTGTGACCGGCCTCACCTTCAAGGGCGTGCACTATGAGATGGACGTAGAAGCCGGCGGCTTTGAGTGGCTTGTTCATTCCACCAGGCTCTCCGAAGTCGGCACAAGGGTCGGCATCAAGGTTGATCCCTTCGATATACAGATAATGAATGTCCCTCTTTCAGAGGACGAGGAGGCAATAAGTGAAACTGTTTAAAAACAATAAGACTGCACCGCTTCTGGCTTCTCCCTACATTGCCTGGGCGCTCATTTTTATACTGGTGCCCCTTGCCATGGTCATCTACTACGGGGTCACGAACGCATCGGGTTCTTTTACATTTGATAACATTGCAATGATAACAGAGCCGGGATACCTCAAGGCACTTGGCCGCTCTGTACTTCTTGCTTTTATCAGCACACTGGTGTGCTTTATTCTCGCATACCCGCTTGGAATGATACTGTCATCCATGAAGCTTGCTCGGAACACCTATCTTGTCACTCTTTTCATCCTGCCGATGTGGATGAATTTTCTTCTGCGTACCCTCACCTGGATGACACTTCTTGAGGGCAAGGGTGTTATAAATACCGTTCTTGAATTCATGCACCTGCCACCTATCCATATCATCAACACCTCAGGTGCCATCGTCCTTGGTATGGTATATAACTTCCTTCCTTTTATGATACTGCCCATCTACAATTCTCTGTCGAGGATCGATGACAATATCATCAATGCCGCAAGGGATCTTGGCGCAGATTCCTTACAGACTTTCCTTCGCATAACTCTCCCGCTGTCTGTACCAGGAATCATAAGCGGCATAACAATGGTATTCATCCCGGCTCTTACAACCTTTGCAATATCAACGATGCTGGGTGGTTCCAAGATACTGCTTATCGGCAATATCATTGAGCAGCAGTTTACACAGGTCTACGACTGGCATCTTGGAAGCGGACTCTCCATAGTCCTTATGATCTTTATCCTCATCAATATGATAATTGAGAGGCTTGCAGATACGGAAGGAGGTGTGCTCGGATGAAAAAGATTATCGAGAGACTTTATCTTATCCTCATACTGATCTTCATGTATGCTCCCATCGTTACCCTGATCGTGCTCTCCTTCAATTCAAGCAAGTCAAGGGCCAGATGGGGAGGCTTTACATTAAAGTGGTACACGAGGCTGTTTTCGGATACAGCGGTTGCATCTGCCCTCTTCAACACCTTGTCTATTGCCATACTTGCCACGATCTTCTCAACAATAATCGGAACGATCACCTGCATAGCCATGGTTGGTTTAAGCCCCAAGCTGAGGTCCCTTATCATGGGAGTTACTAACATCCCCATGATCAATGCGGATATCGTGACAGGTATATCACTTATGCTGCTGTTCCGTTTCCTTCATATAGGTTCCGGATTTGCCACGATACTCCTCGCTCACATAACCTTCAACATTCCCTTTGTAATGCTGAGCGTGATGCCAAGGATAAAGAGCATGAACTTCTACGTCTACGAAGCAGCCCTGGATCTTGGAGCTACACCTGTTGTCGCTTTCGTTAAGACCATACTTCCGGATCTTGTTCCTGGAATCGTTTCGGGGGCTCTGATGGCATTTACCATGTCCCTCGACGATTTTATTATCACATATTTTACCAAGGGCTCAGGTTTCGAGACTCTGTCGACTCTTATCTATAATGAAGTAAAAAGAGGTATTCAGCCCGAAATATACGCTCTTTCTGCTATAATATTCATAGTGGTGCTCGCTCTTCTCTTGATAATATACAGAGCGCCAAATACTAAGACCAAGGAGAAATAAGGGGAATTATGAAAAGGAAACTATTGTCTGTTGTTCTTTTAGCTGCTATGACTTTGGGGTGTCTGTCCGCCTGCGGTTCGTCACCTTCAGGTGATGCAGGCAAGCTCTATGTATATAACTGGGGCGAGTACATCGACGAAGACGTCATCAGGGAATTTGAAGAAGAAACCGGCATCAAGGTTGTCTATGATATGTTTGAGACCAACGAGATCATGTATGCCAAGCTGGCACAGGATACTTCACAGTATGATGTGGTATGCCCGTCCGATTACATGATCCAAAAGCTCATCGAGAAGAACATGATCCAGCCGCTTAACTTTGACAACATACCTAACAGCAAGAACATCGGTGAACAGTACTACAAATCATCAGAGACTTTTGATCCGGGCAACAAGTATTCAGTGCCCTACTGCTGGGGAACCGTTGGTATCCTTTACAACAAAACAATGGTTGATGAGCCCGTAAACAGCTGGGACATCCTCTGGAACGAGAAATACGCAGGACAGATTCTCATGCAGGACTCCGTGAGAGACGCTTACATGGTTGCACTTATTAAGAACGGTTTCTCACAGAACACCAAGGATCCTTCAGAGATTGCCAAGGCAACAGAGGATCTCATCGCTCAGAAGCCGCTTGTTCAGGCCTATGTTATTGACCAGGTAAGGGATAAGATGATCGGGGATGAAGCTGCTCTGGGCGTTATCTACTCAGGAGAAGCCATATACACAGCCCGTGAGAATCCCAACCTTGAATATGTTGTTCCCGATGAGGGTTCCAACGTCTGGATCGATTCCTGGGTTATCACCAAGGGTTCCAAGAACGTATCAAACGCTGAGAAGTGGATCGACTTCATGTGCAGAGGCGATATCGCTCTCAGGAACTTTGAGTACATCACCTACTCCACTCCCAATACCGAAGCGCAGGCTGCTATTGAGGATGAGGATATCAAGAATTCCAAGGTTGCATTCCCTGATCTCTCAACCATGAAGGTCGAGGCTTACCAGTACCTTGGGGAAGACGGCGACAAGCTCTACGCCGATGAGTGGATGAAAGTTAAGTCCTCCAACTAAATACAAAAAACACGCGCCGTCAGGCGTATCTGCTGTGCACATATAAAAAGCTGTCATTTGAGATGGATTTAGACATCCCAAATGGCAGATTTTTTATTTGCTTATTTGCCATTCATGATGAGTTAAAACATCCCAAATATCAGATTTTTTCTTAGTTGCTATACCTAGTGTTTAAGCATAATCCCCGCCTTCCCGGGGCTTGTTATTATAGCAAAATGCTGTCTGATGTCAATGGCTGCCCGAGCACAAGTGCTCAGCGTACTGTCCATTGACATCAGACAGCTTTTTTGCATTGCAGCACTTACCCCGGGAAAGGCGGATGGATGACTTAACGACTTGCATTTCTCGCTGAATCTCTATAGCAACTATATGGGTCTGCTATTCCACAGGGATTTACAGGTCCAAAATGATAAAAACCAAAATGAGCCTGCTAGCGCAAAGGCATCTACAGGCTCAATATGGGAAAAGCCCATTATGAGCCTGTCACAGCAAAGTTTTATGCAGGCTCAAAATCAAAAAGACTCATATTGAACCTGTCAAAGCAAGGGAGTCTACAGGCTCAATATGGGAAAAGCCCATTATGAGCCTGTCACCGTAAAGTTTTTTGCAGGCTCAAAATCAAAAAGACTCATATTGAGCCTGTAAACGCAAGGTAATCTACAGGCTCAATATGAAAAAAGCTCAGAATGAGCCTGTCACAGCAAAGTGCTCGGGCAGCCCTTGACAGCGGGTTTCTATTTGCTATAAACCATTATCTCGGGGAAGGCAGAACTTGTGGTTGAACTTATCATTTTAACCGCAGCCCTCCTCTCATTCTAAGCGTTATATTACAGATGGGCGGATTATTCCCCCTTACCTCTGAGTAGTATTTTACAGATGGGCAGATTATTTACGCTTACTTCTGGGCAGTTTTTTAACGAAAATAA
>CAMNOS010000042.1 GCA_946546925.1 uncultured Butyrivibrio sp. | reverse complement strand
CACTTCACCGGTCATTACTGTAATTGTGGCTGTCCCGGGACCTACAGCAGTAACAACTCCATCTGATACTGTAGCTACTGTTTCATCTGAGCTTTTCCATGTCACCGGAGTCTGAGTTTCGGAAGGAGAAAGGTTACACATCAACTTTTTGGTACTTCCTTCTTCCATCCTTACTGCGTCGTAGCTAAGAGATACAGACTGTGGTATGATCTTTTCCCAATGTGCATAGAGAGTCTGATCCGCAGCACTGGGCAGAACGTCCGCTGCGGTCACTTCTTTTCCACCATCAGCTTCATCAAACCACCCAAGGAAAAGAAATCCCTCCCTGTCCGCAATCGGCAGCTCCCCATAAGGCTTTCCGTCGAAAAGAACTGTCTTTTCCGATGCACTGACTTCTCCTCCCTGAGGGTCAAATGTCAGTGTATATTCGTTGTATTCCCAGATTGCAAAAAGCTTATGGGTCGTTTCACTTATTGTGTATTCATCTCCGGGATAGTAGCTCTTACCGGATCCGTTTGCTTTGGTATTCCACTCCTTAAAGCTGCAGCCTTCTTTAGTATAGGGGCATTCCTTTAGTGTGACTGTTTTGCCGATCTTTTCAACATCCAGAGCTTCGTCCCCGCTTCCGCCATTGGCATCATACTTAAGCTCACCGGTAAATACTTCCCCGGGAAACGCTCCGAACCAGAAATCCAGGTCCAGTACATCATTACCCATGTATCCGCATCCCTTAGTACCAAAACCTGTGAAAGCATCGGTAAACTGCCAGCAGTTAAGCCTTTGTCCGAAACTGGTTGAGTACACCCCGCCGGATGATGAAGGCCAGTGGGCCATCCAGATAAAATTCTCTGAGTCAATGCTGCTAAAGACCATGTCATCTGTAAACATGCTCTTATTGGCATAGATCCCTGCAGAATGGCCTTTTTCTCGGATTCTGTTGCAGAAGGCGTTTACTATGGCTGTGTGTTTGGATGCACTTAAGTTTGCTCCCTTGAGTCTTCCCGGATTTCCTGAGTACTCGTAGTCGATGATAATCGGAAGTGTTACAAGATCGATATCGCTTCCTATGAGTTTCAGGCAGTAATCTGCCTCGTCCCTGGCCTCACTCTCGGAGATAGCCTGTGAAAAGAAATAAACACCTGTCTTTATGCCTGCATTATAGGCATTCCTGATATTTGTTGAAAACTTGTCATCAGGATTAAGGGATCCACTCTGCCCATAGCCTCTGAATCCGGCTCTGATAAAAGCAAAGTCCACATCATATTCATCCTTCATTGCCTGCCAGCCTGAGGCAGAGATCTTTCCCTGATGATATGAGACGTCTATTCCATATCTCACCGGAACTCTTTCTGCATCGCTTGAAGTCTTGTAGTACGAAGGATATCTGTATTTTTTACCAGTGATCGTGCATGTAAAAGGATCTGTGTAAGTCTTCTCACCTGACGTAAGAAGTGTTTCTTCTTCTATATTTTCACTAAGGCCGACGTATTCCCTGTCTGTTTCGACAAAATACTTCCAGAATTCGGGATCCTCAGGATTATAGATCCAGAGCTCGCCGTTTTCATCAACATACTCAAACATGCCCTCGTCATTTACTGTAAGTCCATGTTCCTTGAGCCACTCATCTGTGAAGTAGTATTCAGATTCAGCTGCATCTGAAGGATCAGTTATATCACCTTTATCTTCTGCTTCTGACAGCAGTTCTGTCTCATCATCATCTATAAGATCTATCCCGGTTTCAACAACCGGATAATCGCCATCCCCATCGAATTCTTCAGGCGTCTCATCGTACTTATCTTTATCTGTTTCAGTGTCTAAAAAATCTTCATCACTCTTTTCTGCATCGTCAGTAACTTCATTTTCTTTAATTTCAGTTTCCACTCCCTCTGAATCAGAAGGTTCTTCTTCCGTGCTATCACTGACAATATCAGTGACATCCCCGTCATAATTTTCTGATTGGTCGTCAGTCGTTTCCTCATTGACATAAACAACCTCAAGCTCTGCGGCATTTACCGGAAAGCTTGAGGTCATCATCATTGCGCTTAGTATTACAGCAAGTATCCTCTTTTTCATTTCTTTTCCCCTCAATATAAGTCTCAGCCCTTCATGGCTTCCTCTATAGCATAAGAGAGCTGGTCAGGACAGGATGTATTCTTAAATCCGCACCTGATACCGCGAAGTTTGGCAATGGCATCCTCACACTTCATACCCTCAACGAGCCTTGATATACCCTGAAGATTGCCGTTACATCCGTTTGTAAACTTTACATTTCTTACGACCCCGTCCACAACATCAAGATCTATCTGTGTTGAGCAGGTCCCTCTTGTCTTATAAATCATATTTTCCCCTTTATTAATGCTGATCAGTTCATCTCATCCAGGATGAGCTTGACTATTGTGTCTGTTGCACTGTGGAGGTTGGACTTACTCATGGCCTCCATATACTTCTCACGGTTGTTGTAGAGCTCATCGATTGTCTCAACGAGGATGTCCTCATCAAGGTCATCATTGTCTATCACCATGGAAAAGCCCTGCTGCTCAAAGCTTCTGGCGTTCAGCATCTGGTCACCTCTGCTTGTCCTGGGTGAGAGAGGAATCAGAATGTTGGGCTTTCTGAGTGCTAAGAGCTCACAGATTGAATTGGCGCCGGCCCTTGATACCACGATGTCAGCCATGGCAAAAATGTCTTTGAGCTCATTCTTAACATACTCAAACTGCTTGTAACCCGGAACAGAGAGCTTTAAGTTGTCCATTTTCTCTTTTCCGCAGATATGCACAACATTGAAATGGGGCAGGAGTCTTGGCAGCGCATAGCGAACAGTCTCATTGACGGACTGAGCTCCAAGGCTTCCGCCGATTACCATGAGTACAGGCTTGTCATCCTCAAAACCGCACAGCTTCTTACCTTCTTCTCTGCTTCCCATTCCAAGTTCTTCTCTTATGGGAGTTCCCGTAAGCACTGCCTTCTCAGCAGGCAGAAGCCTCATTGTCTCAGGGAAGTTGCAGCAGATCTTCTTAGCGCCCGTCATGCTCAGCTTGTTGGCAAGACCCGGAGTCATATCCGACTCGTGCACGATATAAGGAATCTTGAGAATTCCGGCAGCCCTTACAACGGGAACGCTCACATAGCCGCCCTTGGAAAAGACAATGTCCGGCTGAATCCTTCTAAGGAGTTTGGTCGCCTCGGAAAATCCCTTTAAAACCCTGAAGGGATCGGTGAAGTTCTTGGGATCAAAGTATCTTCGAAGCTTCCCCGTTGCAATCCCGAAGTAGGGTATCTCATAATCCTCAATAAGCTTCTTCTCGATGCCCGTATAGGAACCGATGTAATATATTTCAAATCCTGCCCTCTTAAGTGCCGGGATCAGCGCGATATTGGGCGTCACATGCCCGGCGCTTCCACCGCCTGTGAGAACGATTTTCTTTAACTTTTCTTCACTCAATTTTCTGTCCTTCTTTTCTTTATTTCAGTAAAGTATAACACCTTTTGGCTTATTCATCTATGATTTCATAGGTCAGAAGGTCCTGCTCCTCATAGGGAATGATATACTGCGCCTGAACCCTGTCGGAAAAAGCTTTCACCCTGTCTATTTCCGTCTCAGCGTTCTCCATGGTGAGTTCAAAATCACCTGCCATTATGTAATCCAGCATCAGTCTGTTGATCTCCGGACCAAAATGGATCGCATCCATGTAGTTGCCAAGGTCAGTCGTTATCTCTTCATCTGCCTGGAAACAGAAGACCTTCACGTTGTCATAAGCTAAAAGAGCCTTCGTCATCTCTTTTTCACACCTGATGACCGCATCCGTCTCTCCGTACCTGTAGGTCATGTCCCACCACAGCATGGAGTAGGGTGGATAGAAGAAGATGAACTCAGTATCAGGGTGCGCTTTGACCTGACTTACAAGGAGCTCGATATTCTCCTGCAGTTTATCGTCATATACGTGCTCATCGAGCATCGCTGTAACTTGCCTCGGCCTGAAATACAGCCCCAGAGTCATATCCTCGCCAAAGCTCTTCCATTTGGCCCAGTTGTAGGAGAGATTTTCATTGTAGTCCCCAATAAAAGAACTTGCAACCTGGTAGGGTATCTTTTCAAAGAGTACATCTTTGTTGAAGAGGTACCTGAAATCATTAAGAGGATTATCATCATAAAGGTACATGGGACAGCCCGTGGATTCAAAGGTGGTAGAGGAATCTGCGTAAAGAGAAGAGGGGTCGATATTGTAAAAAACATATCTGATATCTCTTTTGGCAAACGCAACGTCCATGAGATAACAAAGATCTGCAGTTGCGCCGTAGGACCGTATCGCCTTAATGCTCTTAACTCCATAGGCCTCATCGTACCAGGAGTTGTCATTGTTCTCCATGACGGAAGACCCGACCAGGAGAGCATCGTAGTCAAAGTGCTTCAAAGTCCCGACGCACTGATATTCCTTGTCGTTAAGGACTGCCTTCATCCCGGGAAGGGGCCTATGATAGTGATAAAACGGATCGAAAATGATGACAATACCCGCCACAATTATCAGAAGAACAGCCACTGTGACTGTCAGATGTTTTATGAAGTTGCCTGCTGTATAGTTCTTTTGCATAATAGATCCGCCGTCAATACTGGAAATATATAAAGGTGCTGACATCCGACAATGAGATGAAGGACCAGACAAATACAATACCAAGCCACAGGGCAGTTCTCATATTGAATACTGCCTCTTCGATAATCTGCCTTGTGTTTTTTCTTGTCATGATAAATCCTGAAATCACAAGGAGAAGTATCAGCGTAAAAACATATACTATGTTGTCGCCGTCGCTAAATCCGATCCTTGAAAAGAGCTGTCTGAGAACATAGTTTTCCGAAATCTCAAGCTGCGATGCCGTCCTGTAGAAGAATCCCGGGAAGGTAAAGACAAACAGCCTTCTGAACATCATAAATGCGTAGGTCATGTCCTGAGATCTGAAGAACACAAGGGATGCCACGAACATCAGAAAAGTCAGGATATTTGAAAGAGCCCTCGGAATGAGGATCAGAGGCTCTTTTCGAACAAGTAACCCCGGCTTTTTCTCAGAGGTCTCCCATATCTCTTTTACCCCTATGATACCCAGGTCGTCCCACACAACCAGAAGACCCTGCATAAGTCCCCATGCCATGTAGGTCCAGCCTGCACCGTGCCACAGACCGCTTAAGACAAATACTATAAGAACGTTGATCACAGTACGAACTTTGCCTTTCCTGCTTCCACCCAAGGGAATGTATACATATCTGATAAAGAACCTGGAAAGCGTCATGTGCCATCTCTGCCAGAGCTCTTTAACATTGGCTGCCTTGTAAGGTGAATTGAAATTATCCGGAAGCCTGTAGCCGAGCATCATACTAACGCCCCCTGCCATGTCGCAGTAACCCGAGAAATCCAGATATATCTGGAAGGTATAGGCAAGCATCACTGCGATGACCGTCAGAGTGTCGAGATAGTAGGTGTAGTGGAAGCCGTAGTCCACCGGTTTTGCAAGGGTATCGGCAAGAAGGACTTTTTTGCCAAGACCTATGATAAAAGACATGACTCCCCGTGCGAACATGTCAGTATCAAATCTGCGCAGGCTCTTTTCCCTGAACTGATTTATCATCTCCCTGTGAAAAGCAATTGGACCCTGGATGAGCTTGGGAAAATAGACTGTATACAGGCAGTAATCCAGAAACCTGTAATGCGGAGCATCACCCCTTGCCCTGTCTGCGATAAATGATATCTGACCGAAGGTAAAAAAGCTGATACCTATCGGCATCAGGATATCTTTAAAAGAAAAGCTCTTCGATGTTAGCGAACTTATGATATCTCCAAAAAAACCAAGGTACTTGAAATAGAAGAGGAGTGACAGATTAAAGATCACTCCCAGAATCCTTGCAGTTCTTACCAGATTTTTCTTTTTCTCCATCAGAAAACTAAGGGCATAATTGACTGCAATGCTGACCAAAAGGATTGCCATAAAGGACAGGCCGAAGGAGTAGTAGTAATACAGCGACATTCCGGTGAGAAAAATGTCTGCAAGAGCAAACTGTCCGGCCTTGTTGAGAAGGTGCCAGACAATCAGAAGTATCGGCAAAAATATAAGTATAAATGTAAAGGAATTAAAACCCATCTGAAAATCTCCATCTGTTAACTCACGATGAGTATATCATAAATTGTTAGCTTGGTGAAAAGATGTTACTATAATTCTAGTAAGCAACAAAGACAGGAGATGACTTATGAAAAAGACAAATCCGCTAATCAAAATCTCGGCTTTTGCAGCTGTAATCGGCGCTGCCATAGCTTTTGGCAACTATCTGTACAAAGTGTCTTCCAAGCCCCATGAACACGGAGGATCCAATGACTTTGATCCTCTGATCACCGAGGGAAGGAATTTTATCAGAAACCATCCCGACAAAAAGGATATTTACATTGAGTCTTTTGATGAACTTAAGCTTCACGCAAGCTATATACCTGCATCAGAGCAGACTCACAACTATTGTGTATTAGTCCACGGAATCTGGGATAACCACGAAAGCAACGGAATATATGCAAGACACTACCTCGAAAAAGGTATAAACTGCCTGCTTCCCGATAACCGCGGATTTGGTGAGAGCGAAGGAGAGTACATCGGCTACGGCCTTGATGACAGCCTGGATATCCTCGAGTGGATACACAGGATCATTGATAAAGACCCGGATGCACGAATCATACTTCACGGGATGAGCATGGGTGCCGCAACGGTCCTCATGTGCAGCGGCGCCAAGCTTCCTGAAAACATCAAGGGAATAGTAGCAGACAGCGCCTACACGACTCTTCGTGAGCAGTTTGCAGCCTCCTACAGGATAGTTGCAGGGGCATATGTCCCTATTCCGATCGCACTTGCCATATCAAGGATCATAATCCGCTTAAGGTCAGGTTTTGATATCTATGACGTCTCACCTATAGATGCGGTCAAAAAGTCAGTAACACCCATACTCTTTATACACGGTGACAATGACACCTTCATAGATCCTCATATGTGCTCACGTCTCTATGAAGCAGCAGGCTGTCCCAAGCAGTATTGCATGATACTTGGCGCCGGTCATATTGCCGGAGTTGTTGTTGATCCGGATAATTACTGGGCTAAGGTCGATTCGTTCTGTGATAAATATTTATAAGTCTTTTATGATAAAAAAGGGTATTGGACATTTACTCAATTGTCCGATACCCTTTATTCATCTCATAATTTATTTAAGGATAAGTCCAACAGGGCAGTGGTCCGATCCAAATGCATCTGCATAGATCTTCGCATCTTCCATATTCCCTGCAAAATCCTTTGAAACCATGAAGTAGTCTATACGCCACCCGGCATTCTTTTCCCTGGCATGGAATCTGTAAGACCACCAGGAATATGCACCCTCAAGGTCGGGATAGAAGTAGCGGAAGCTGTCCACAAGTCCGGCTGAAAGGACATTTTCAAACTTCTCCCTCTCTTCATCGGTAAATCCCGCATGTCCTCTGTTGGACTTAGGGTTTTTAAGGTCTATCTCTTTGTGTGCAACATTGAGATCGCCGCAGTAGATGACAGGCTTCTTTTTCTCCAGATTCTTGATAAATGCCAAAAAGTCATCTTCCCATCTCTGCCTGTATTCAAGCCTCGACAGATCATCCTTGGCATTTGGCACATACACAGTCACAAGATAGTAATCCGGATACTCCGCAGTTATAACCCTTCCTTCGTGGTCGTGCTCTTCAATGCCAAGTCCGTAGGATACAGATAAAGGCTTTTCCTTGGTAAAAATGGCCGTACCGGAGTATCCCTTTTTCTCGGCATAGTTCCAGTATTCCTCATATTCCGGAAGGTCCATGGTTATCTGACCCTCCTGGAGTTTGGTCTCCTGAAGACAGATCACATCCGGGTCTTCTTTTTGAATGAATTCTTCAAAACAGCCCTTGGACACACAGGCCCTTAAGCCGTTGACATTCCATGATACAAGTTTCCTGCTCATATTACATGTTCTCCTTCAATCTGCGGAGATTCTCATCAGTCTCCTTGAGCATTTCACGAAGTGAAAGATTGTCCTCGTGGCTGAATTCACAGATGGAGTACTGAAGGTGGTTGATGTACCTGTTTGATTCCTTTATGAGCCTTGCATTCTGAGTGGACATCTCTTCCCTGAGTATCTCTGCCTTGCCTTCCTCATCGGCAATTATTATGACGGCAAACTCATTTCCCCTGATCCTTCCGTAGATGCATCCGGAGAACACATCCTCAAGGATGGTGGCAACTCTTTTGACTGCCTTGTCACCTTCATCGTGTCCGAACATATCATTGATCCTTCTTAGGGATTCCATGTAAATGTAAGCAACAACAGCGTATTTACCCTCAGTAAATTCCTGCTTTAAGAGGTCATAGGCCTTGGCAAAAAAGCCTCTTCTGTTAAGTCCGCCTGTGAGAAAATCCTGATCCCCAATATGATCAAGGACTGAATCATCCCTTGCAAGCTCTTCCTGAACTTCATAGAGCTCCTCAGTGGTCTTTTTAAGAGCTCTCTCAAGATAATAAATTCTCGTAACACCCGTCACAAGACTTATGAGGTTAGAGAAGTAGTGGTCGGCCAAAAGCCCCGGAACAAGTTCGCATATCATTAGACCAATCTGGTACTGACCCACAAAAAGATCACCCAGTATAAAGGTTCCGGGTTCTGCCTTTGAAAAAGTTGAGATGATCCTGTCAGTCGGAATAAGGACCTTCCCCTCCTCAAAGCTCATCTCATGACCGCCTATAACAGCGCTCATGATGCTGATGCTTTCAGGCTTTTTCCAGGGATACTTGATGGTGTTGACAATCTTGCTCTCATGAATAAGAACTCCGCTTGTCTTAGCTCCATGAGCGGCAACCGTTTCTGTAAAAGTACTGTAATCCTTCTCGGGATCATATTTGCTGTTGAGAAGCTTATATCCCAGATCCGACAACATTGTAAGCGCAGGCTTCTCATCGATCTGTTCATGTGCAAAAGCCTGGGGCTCCTGCACAGGGGGAAGTACCTGATTCTTGGCAAAAAAGCAGGCATCACACACAGCTTCATAACCAAGCTGCTCGAAACTGTCAGAACATGGGGCAGGATCGTTGACTTTGACATATCCGTCCTGCTCTGTGAGAGTCAGTACAGGTGTGCCTTCAAACTTTCTGAGGAAAGCCTCTTTTTTAAAGATTGTTGTCTTTCTCCCAATTCTCTCGATATCCACAATAAGAGCATCAAGGTCAGCACCGCAGGCATAATCGAAAAGCGCAGTGTGCTGATAGTCATAAGGACGCTCCTGTAATGACTTATCATTCAAAAGATATTTTCCCGGAATGATAACAAGGCAGACACCCTTGTCTTTAGCTGCCTTGTCAGCACCCACGCAGATTCTCTTTACCTCATTATCCTCAATTTCTGTTACGAGAAGCCCTATGTTCATAGATTAAGATTATTCCTCTTCTACATCTTCTTCAATGTCGTCAATGTTCTCGATCTCTTTTTCTCCATCTGAGATCTTCTCTCTGACCTTGGCAATTTTGGCAACGGTAACACCCTTATCAAGGTTAATCATCTTAACTCCTGATGTAACCCTTCCGTGAACAGATATATCTGTCATTCGAAGCTGGATAATAATACCGGCATTGGTGATCATCATGATCTCATTCTCGTCGGTTACTGCCTTAACTCCGATAACACTTCCCGTCTTCTCGGTTATCTTGTAGCACCTGACGCCCTTGCCGCCTCTGAACTGGCTGTGGAACTCCTCAAGATCAGTTCTCTTTCCGTATCCGTTTTCAGATACGATAAGAAGTGAGTCGCCCTGGGAATCAAGCTGCATTCCTACAATCTCATCCGTGTCGTCGAGCATCATACCGCGAACACCTATTGATGACCTTCCTGTTGAGCGGACATCGGATTCGTCAAAGTGGATGCACATTCCGTTCTTGGTAACAAGGAATATCTCTGAATTCTTCTTAACAGTCTTGACTTCTATAAGCTCATCGTCATCCCGAAGGATTATTGCCGCAAGTCCTGTCTTTCTCACATTGGAGAAATCTGTGATGGGAGTCTTCTTGACCGTTCCTTTCTTGGTGACCATGAAAAGACTCTTTTCCTCGTCCTCAAAATCAGTCACAGGGATCATTGCTGATATCTTTTCACCCGGTGCAAGCTGCAGAAGATTGACTATTGCCATTCCGCGGGACGTCCTTGATGCCTCGGGAATCTGATAGGTCTTGAGTCTGTAGACTCTTCCCGTATTGGTGAAGAACATCACATAGTTGTGAGTTGTCGTCATCAGGATATCTTCCACAAAGTCGTTCTCTATTGTGGTTATACCCTTGATTCCCTTACCTCCGCGGTTCTGGGATTTGAAGTTATCTATCGACATCCTCTTGATGTATCCAAGGTTTGTCATTGCTATTACGGTATTGACATTGGGTATGAGGTCCTCAGTATCAATATCCGAGTCGTCATGACCAATCTGACTTCTTCTGTCATCGCCGTACTTGTCGGAAATCTCAGTGATCTCTTTCTTGATAACTCCGAGAAGTATCTTCTTGTCCGCAAGTATAGCCTTTAATTCCTCGATTCTCTTAAGAAGTTCTGCGTGTTCCTGCTCAAGCTTGTCTCTCTCCAAGCCTGTCAGTGTGCGCAGCCTCATGTCCACAATAGCCTGTGCCTGAAGATCGGATAAACCGAACCTTGACATCAACTGCTCCTTGGCGATGGCTACAGTTTCACTGCCTCTGATGATCCTTATAACTTCATCGATATTATCAAGGGCAATAAGGAGACCTTCTAAGATGTGATTTCTCTCCTCAGCCTTGTTGAGGTCATATCTGGTTCTTCTTGTTACGACCTCTTCCTGATGCTTGATATAATATGTGAGCATATCTGTTATGCTCATTATCTTGGGCTGGTTATCAACAAGGGCGAGCATGATGATTCCAAAAGAATCCTGCATCTGGGTATGCTTGTAGAGCTTGTTGAGCATGATGTTGGGATTGACATCGCTCCTAAGCTCTATTACAACCCTCATACCTTCTCTGTCAGACTCATCACGAAGTGCTGTGATACCGTCAAGCTTCTTGAGTTTGACGAGCTCTGCAATCTTGGTGATCAGGTTTGCCTTGTTTACAAGATAGGGAAGCTCTGTTACGACAATCCTGTTCTTGCCGTTCGCCATGGGCTCAATGTCTGTGACAGCCCTGACGATTACCTTGCCTCTTCCGGTTCTGTATGCCTCTTCAGCACCTCTTGTTCCAAGTATTATTCCGCCTGTGGGAAAATCCGGTGCCTTAATTATCTCAAGGATCTCTTCAATCTCTGTATCCCTGTCCTCATTGACCTTGTTGTCGATCATCTTGACAACTGCATTTATTACTTCACGAAGATTATGAGGTGGAATATTTGTTGCCATACCGACTGCGATACCTGTTGTTCCGTTTACAAGCAGGTTAGGGAAGCGGCTTGGGAGAACAGAAGGCTCTTTTTCAGTCTCATCAAAGTTAGGTACGAAGTCAACCGTATCCTTGCCTATGTCAGCTGTCATCTCCATGGAAATCTTGGTAAGTCTGGCCTCAGTGTACCTCATGGCAGCTGCACCGTCGCCGTCTACTGAACCGAAGTTTCCGTGACCGTCAACGAGACAGTATCTCATGGACCAGGGCTGAGCCATATTTACCAAAGATCCGTAAATAGAAGAGTCTCCGTGAGGATGGAATTTACCCATTGTATCACCAACGATACGGGCACATTTACGGTGCGGCTTATCAGGACCGTTATTGAGCTCTATCATGGAGTAGAGGATTCTCCTCTGAACTGGCTTAAGACCGTCCCTTACATCGGGAAGAGCACGGGATGCGATTACGCTCATGGCATAATCGATATAGTCCGACTCCATGGTCTTCTGGAGATCAACTTCTTTTATTCTGTCTGTGGTAGTCTTGTCAAAGACGTCATCAGACAGCTCATTGTTGTTATTGTTGTTAGTATTATCAGGCATTTTATATTCCTCTCATTACATTCGCATATCTGCTTCCTCATGTCCGGGCGGTCTTCAAGGTTGTAACCCGCTCTGTGCAAGCACAGCGCCTTACAACTTTGAATCCCTTATATATCCAAATTTTTAACAAACTTGGCATTCTTTTCTATGAAATCACGTCTGGGTTCGACCTTATCGCCCATGAGGGTAGTGAATGTAACATCAACATCTGACTCGGCGTCCTCGTTGATGTTGACCCTGAGTAGAACTCGTCTTTCAGGATCCATGGTAGTCTCCCAGAGCTGCTCGGGATCCATCTCACCCAGACCTTTGTATCTCTGTATCTTGTTATTCTGGTCTCGTCCAACATCTGTGAGGATCTTATTGAGTTCCTCGTCACTGTAGGCGTACCAGACTTTTTTGTTTTTCTCAAGTTTGTAAAGAGGCGGCTGTGCCAGATATACATGTCCTTCCTTGATGAGCTGAGGCATGAATCTGTAGAGGAATGTGAGCATCAGTGTTGCGATGTGAGCTCCATCAACGTCCGCATCGGTCATGATAATGATCTTGTCATATCTTAGTTTGTTAATATCAAAATCATCATGTATTCCTGTTCCAAAGGCAGTTATCATAGCCTTAATCTCGGCATTGCCGTAGATTCTGTCTACCCTCGCCTTCTCTACGTTAAGGATCTTACCTCTGAGTGGAAGAATAGCCTGTGTCGCACGGCTCCTTGCTGTCTTGGCGGAACCGCCGGCGGAATCTCCCTCAACTATGAATATTTCGCAGTTTTTGGGATCTTTGTCTGAGCAGTCAGCAAGCTTTCCGGGAAGTCCAAGTCCGTCAAGAGCATTTTTGCGCCTTGTCATATCCCTGGCTTTCCTTGCGGCATCTCTGGCCCTCTGAGCCATGATTGCCTTCTCAAGGATCTTCTTGGCAACTGCCGGATTCTGTTCAAGGTAGTATGTAAGCTGCTCACCGACTATGCTTGCCACAGCTCCTCTTGCCTCAGAGTTACCAAGCTTTTGTTTGGTCTGGCCCTCAAACTGGGGATCCTCGATCTTGACACTTATTATTGCCGTAAGACCTTCCCTTATGTCCTCACCTGTAAGATTCTCTTCATTGTCCTTGAGCATCTTGTTTGCTCTTGCATAGTCGTTGAAGGTCTTGGTTATAGCTGCCTTAAAGCCCTCTAAGTGTGTACCTCCCTCGGGAGTATTGATGTTGTTGACGAAGGTATAGATACTCTCTGTATATGAGTCGTTGTGCTGAAGGGAAACTTCAACCTGAACGTTGTTCTTGTTTCCTTCAAAGTACATGATGTCATCATAGAGAGCTGTCTTGCTCTTGTTGAGATACTGTACGAATTCCTTGATTCCGCCCTCATAATGAAAGGTCTGGGAAACAGGGTCTTCTCCCTCCTCAACCCTTAAGTCTGTCAGAGTTATCCGAAGTCCTTTGGTGAGAAAGGCCATCTCACGAAGCCTCTGCTTTAAGATATTATACTCAAAAACCGTCGTCTCCTTGAAAATCTCAGCATCCGGCTTAAAGTAAACCCTTGTGCCTGTTGCACCTTCCGGAGCATCTCCAACAACTTTAAGTGAGTAGCAGACTTTGCCTCTTTCATACCTCTGCTGATATACCTTGCCATCCCTTGTGACCTGCACTTCAAGCCACTCGGAAAGAGCATTGACAACTGAAGCTCCAACACCGTGAAGTCCGCCGGATACCTTGTATCCTCCACCGCCGAACTTGCCGCCGGCATGAAGAATTGTAAATACCACCTCAACACCTGTGAGTCCGGATTTATGGTTGACGTCAACGGGAATTCCACGACCGTTATCCTTGACAACTATTGTGTTATCTTCATTGATCGTCACTTCGATGTGATCACAAAAACCTGCCAGAGCTTCATCCACTGAATTGTCCACAATCTCATAAACAAGATGGTGAAGACCTCTGCTGGCTGTTGTACCGATATACATTCCCGGTCTTTTTCTTACAGCTTCAAGACCTTCAAGAATCTGGATTTGGTCGGCTCCATACTGTACTTCTTCATTACTCATCTCTTTACTCCTTAATTCTCGCTGCTCACAGTTCCATCAGTAACCTTAAACAGCTTATCTATCTCAAATCTGTTATTAACAAATTCATCAAGTCCGGTACAGGTAATTATCGTCTGAATATCACCTATGGTATTTAAAAGATAATTCTGCCTTCCCGAATCAAGCTCAGACAAAACATCATCGAGAAGAAGAACCGGATTCTCTTTCTTGGACCTCTTTACTATCTCAATCTCTGAAAGTTTGAGTGAGAGAGAAGCAGTTCTCTGCTGACCCTGAGATCCGTACTTTCTGATGTCTATTCCATCGTCATTTTTTTTCACAATAAAAGAAAAATCATCCTTGTGAGGACCAACTGTCGTCTGCTTGGCATAGATATCTTTTTGCCTGGAGAGGGATAGCTTTTTCTCAAATTCCGAAAGCTCCACATTTGGCTCATAATAAATAGACAGAAGCTCTTTACCACCTGTAAGCTTCTCATGAATGGGACATATGATCTCATTGAGATCTCTGATGAATTTTTCCCTTGCTTTTATGATGACAGATCCGTATTCTATGAGCTGCTTGTCCTGAACATCAAGTAATACGCTGTGTTCGGGATGCTCAAACAGATCCTTAAGAACTTTATTTCTCTCAACTACAAGCTTGTTGTACTTGGAGAGAAAATTCATATATATCTGATCAAGCTGGCACAGTTCCATATCCATGAATCTGCGCCTCTCTGAGGGACCGTTTTTTATTATCCCCAGATCTTCCGGTGAAAAGAAAACAACATTGAGCCTTCCGATAAGGTCGGAAGCTCTCTTAAGTCTCTGCCCGTCGATGGCTATTCCCTTGGATCTGTTGCCCCGAAGGTGCATGTCGATCCGGTACTCTGCGCCGTCCCTTTCCAGAATGGTCCTTATATGGGCCTCTTCCTTGCCGAAAGCTATTATCTCTTTATCCTTGCTGCCCTTGTGAGACTTGGTCGTGGCAGAAACATATATCGCTTCAAGGATGTTGGTCTTGCCCTGGGCGTTGTCACCGTATAAAATATTGGTTCCGCTGCTAAACTCTATTTTAAGGTTTTCATAGTTCCTAAAATCAGCCAGCTCTAATGACTTTATTATCATTTCTCTACTTTTACCTTAACGCCGTCAAATTCAAGCACATCTCCGTCGTAAAGCTTACGGCCTCTTCTTTCTTCTGTTTCTCCATTAACCTTGACGAGTCCCGACTGGATGTCTGTTTTGGCTTCAACTCCTGAGCCCTCAAGTCCGGCTTTTTTCAAAGCCTGACCCAGTTTAATAAAGTCATCGCCTTCTCTTAGCTTAATAATTTCCATCTGAAATTCCTTACTTCCTATCAGTCAATTGTTGTAAAGTTTACAGGAAGAACAAGGTAGATATATGCCCCATCCTTGTCCCTTATAAAGCAGGGAGCCTTGGGATTAACAAGATAAATATCAACCTTCTCATCATCTATGACTCTGAGTGCATCAATGAGGAACTTGGGATTAAAACCGATCATAAGATCCTTGCCCTGCTTATCAATATCAATATCTTCATTGAACGCACCTATTGTTGAATTGATCTTGAGTTCCATGCTTCCGTCTGTCACATTTATAATGACAGGCTTCTTGTCGCCCTCTTTGACAAACAGAGTAGCTCTGTCTATACAGTCAAGGAACTCTTTTCTGTTTATGGTCATCTTGGTTTCATAATCACTTGAGAGCATCGGATCAATGCTGAAATACTCGCCCTCGATGAGTCTTGATACAACTGTTGTATTTTCAAACTCAAATAAAACATGCTTGTCAGTAAAGAATATGCTCACAAGCTTATCTGTGCTGTCAGAGAGGATCTTGCTGATTTCATTCAGAGTCTTGCCGGGAACTATGACCTTCTTGTATGGATAATTGCCGTCAAGTTTGACCTTTCTGATGGATATTCTGTGTCCATCAAGAGATACCAGTTTGAGATTATCTCCGTCAACTTCAAAGAGTTCGCCTGCCATCATCTTGTTGGCATCGTTCTCAGATATTGAAAAGATGGTCTGCTGAATAACGTTTCTCAATGTGAACTGTGAAACCTGAACACCGTCGATCTTCTCAATCGATGGAAGAGCAGTGAAATCATCTCCCTTTCTTCCGGGGAGGTTGAACTTGGACTTCTCACAGCTGATTGTAACCTTGCTGCTTGAATCAGACTCTATAGTTACATCATTGTCAGGGAGTTTTCTTATGATGTCAAAAAAGATCTTGGACTCAATTGCTACAAAACCTCTCTCTATGATATTGCCCTCAACTATTGTCTTTATTCCCAGATCAATGTTGTTGGCTGTGAACTTGATTATCCCTTCTGTAGTATCAACAAGAATACATTCAAGGATAGACATTGTAGTCTTCGAAGCTACAGCTTTTGAAACAATCTGTAATCCACTTATCAGGTTAGATTTTGAGCAAACGAATTTCATCTGGAAATACTCCCTTCAAAAGTATAAATTATTTATAAATAAATAATAAAAACAGTATTAATAGCTGTTGATATGTGTAAAACCTATTTCATTATACAATTTATAAGGCTTTTTTACAAATTTTTCCCTGTTGAAAACAAAAAAAGTGGTGTTGAAAAGTTTAAAGTTATAAACAAGGCAAATTTTAGAAAAAAAGGGTGGAAAAAACTTATCCACCCTAACAAACTGTCTATCCCCTTTATAACCACCGAAATTATCCACAAATTGTTATTAATTTATAAAGGAGGATTTATTTTTTTAACAATTATATCTATGTTACGGCTAAGATCATCGTCAGTCTTGAGCTGCTCCCTAATCTTCTTGTCACCGCTCATGACTGTGGTGTGATCTTTTTTGCCAAGTATCTTGCCTATTTCTTCAAGAGATGTGTCCGTGTACTCTCTGCACAGATACATTATTATCTGGCGGGGCAGTACGATCTCGGCATTTCTCTTTTTGGAGAGAATGACATCTTTCTTAATTCCATACTGTTCACACACTGTCTCAATGATAAGCGCAGGTGTTATAACCTTATTCTTTTCAGGATAGATGATATCCTTGAGGGCTTCCTTGGCGCTCTCGAGAGTAGGTTCATCGTTAATAAGTCTTGAGTGGGCGATGATCTTTGTGAGTGCGCCTTCAAGCTCTCTTACATTGGAAGTGATATTGTTGGCAATGTAATTGATGATGTCGTCGTTGATCTTGCGGCCATAGTACTCAGCTTCAGCTTTCTTTCGAAGGATTGCAACACGGGTCTCATATTTAGGAGACTGGATGTCGGTTGCAAGACCCATCTCAAACCTGGACTTAAGTCTCTCTTCGAGAGTCTCAATCTCTCTCGGAGGTCTGTCCGATGAAAGAACAATCTGCTTGCCAACCTGGTGAAGAGCATTGAAGGTGTGGAAAAACTCTTCCTGAGTTGCTTCTTTACCTATAATAAACTGAACATCATCGACCATCAGTACATCAACGGTTCTGTATTTCTCTCTGAGCTTGGTCATCTTGTCTTCACCGAGCTTGGATTTTCTGATGGATTCGATAACTTCATTGGTAAAGTCTTCACTTGTTACATATAAAACCTTAAGATCGGGATTCTGCTCAAGAATGTAGTGTCCGATCGAATGCATCAGGTGAGTCTTGCCAAGTCCCGGTCCTCCGTAAAGGAAAAGCGGATTGTAGCTCTTACCGGGATTCTCAGCGACAGCAAGAGCAGCAGAGTAAGCAAGCTTATTGTTGTCACCGACGATGAAGCTGTCAAAAACATACTTAGGATTGAGATTGGCAACATTGTGAGAAGTCTCTGCAGCTTTCCTGATCTCTTCATCTTCAGATGAATCATTTTCATGAGTTTCTTCTTTATTAATAATCTCATTTTCAAGAACGAAAGAGACCTCAATATTGTCTCCGAGAAAATCAGCTATATAAAAAGAAATTATATCTCCGTAGTTCTTACCGATATAAGTTCTTGTCATATCATTTTCCGAATGGATAACGATAGTAACTACATTATCTTCAATACCGTTGATGGTAAGAGGTTCGATCCAGGTATTGTAGGATATGGTAGTCATACCGAGATCGTTCTTGATTTTGGTCTTGATCGCATCCCAGTTGTTTATGAGATTTTCTGTGATTTCATTAGATGATTGCATAAAAAAAACACCCCAACACACATAAATTTAGACTTTTTACATTGTATATTAAAAGCATTTAAATATCAAACCACCAAGGTGATGTGGAAAACTTTTTTATTTTCCCTGAAAAAACAATTATAATTTATTCATGTGGAAAAGTATTCAATTATCCACATTTTGTTATCAACTGTTATAAACCGCATGAACACTGAGTTTTGCGTAATTAACCACAAAACTGTATACACTTTTTTCCACAAAAATATATATAAAATGTGGATATCTTTTTTAAATAACACGTAATAAACATATTTTCCACAAAATCAACATTTAGATGTGGATAACTTAACTTTACACCATATGTTGTTAGTAATTTGTGGAAAATTTTTTTAAATAATTTTCTGTGAAAAAACTGGCGATTAATGGCTTGACCAAGCCATTTTTATTTATTATAATGATATAGATTTTTTCCACACAGGATATGATCAATTGACAATTTTGAGATTAATTTCTCATTTAATGGACCTCTAACGAGGTTAGTCTGTTTAAGAAGGAGGTGTTTCCAATATGAAGATGACATTTCAGCCTCATAAGCTTCAGAGAGCCAGAGTTCACGGCT
>CAMNOS010000041.1 GCA_946546925.1 uncultured Butyrivibrio sp. | reverse complement strand
GATCTCCTTCAGAGTTCTTGTACTCATCCTTGACCTCTTTTTTGGTCATCATCATGTCTTTTCTGAACTTGCGCCGCTGGTAGATGAGATCGATAAATGCAATGACCATATAAGCTGCCGCGATCCGAAGCCCCAGAGAGATTATGAGGTTCCCCATAAGTCCTATCGTCTGCTTGAGCGGCATATCGTACAGAAGGAATAAAGATTCCGTTCTTCCTGTAAAAAACGTATATATCACCACTGCCATAACAGCGAGTTTAAGTATTGATTTGCCAAGTTCGAAGAGCTTTCGTGCGGAAAAAATCTTTTTCATCCCGCTTATGGGATTGAGCTTGGAGAGCTTGGGCTGCAACGGCTTGGTCGTCGGTTTAAAGCCTACCTGTACAAAATCGCAAAGGAAAGCTATAAGGAAGCCTACGATCAAAAAAGGTGCCGTCACAAGGAGCATAGTGAGGATCGCATTGGTAATAATAGATGAGAGGTATGCAAGCGGAAGCCTTCCGTCGTAAGTTCTCGCCACATTCGGTATGTTGTTGTATACCCTCTCAAATATCCCTACAAAGCTTGTGCCTATAAAGGGATAAGCGACTCGCAGTATTATAAACAAAGCCAACAAAGAGAAGGCCGTGGCTACTTCCTGACTCTTGGCAACCTGTCCCTCTTTTCTTGCATCGTCGAGTTTCTTGGCTGTGGGCTCCTCAGTCTTTTCAGCACCGTTTGCGTCCTCCGCAAAAAACTGCAGATCATATTTGATTAGTAGAGCCGAATCATCAGCTGCTCTGCATGCTGTATACAAACTCCCGGATCATCTCCTTCATGTTTATAAAAATAAAATTGGACGCATCGGACAGCATGGTCACTGTAATGAACATGATGACAAGTCCGACAATAATCTTTATCTGAATACCTACAGAAAACATGTTCATCTGAGGTGATACTTTTGCAAGTACGCCCAGGACTACATTGGTCACAAAGGTAATGATAAAAATCGGAAGACAGATCCTGAATCCGATCACAATGTATTCCTTGAGGAAATTGAGCATGACAAGAAGCATCTTGTCAGGGTTGATCACCGCCCCATTTATAGGGACAAGCGTGAAGCTGTCAACAAGCGCCGTAAGAATGTACTGATACATTCCTGTGATTATAAGAGCTACAGTAAGGTACTGCGAGTAAAGTGAACCGGTGATCGTGATCTGCTGGTTGGTCGCCGGATCCATTATGGACACCATTGAAAGACCGATCTGCATATCAACTACAGTTCCCGCAAATGCGGCTATCTGCTCGCACAGAGTAACCGAAAAACCAATCAGCAGTCCCACCATGGCTTCTTTAAGGACTATCACAGTATATCCTGCAATCGTGTTATATTCCGGCGGATAAAAAGGTACAGCCCCGTAAAGGAGTACTGAAATAAGGAGCCCGTAACCTATTTTGACAATGTTCGGAGTCTGGGTTCCGCCATAAAAGGGACATACATATATGAATGTAAGTATCCTTACGACAATCAGAAGATAAACTTCAAGATCTCCATAACTAAACGTGTAATCGATCATATAGGCTCCTAGCGGACGTATCTCGAAAAGTCAGACCACAGATTGTTGATATAACCCGACAGTTCAGTGAGCATCCAGTTGCCCAGGAGCATGATCATCATGAAAACTCCTATAACCTTAGGAACAAAGGTAAGTGTCTGTTCCTGGATCGAAGTGACCGTCTGGAATATGGAGATGACAAGTCCGATCACCATTGATGTGAGGAGCACAGGAAGAGACATCCTTATTATGAGCATCAGAGCTTCGGATACTATTTGATTTATATCAGCCAGCGATATCATAAGGCGCCCTCCTATAATACTTATCAGTAAAACGATTTGACCAGGTTCCCTATTATGAGGCTCCATCCGTCTGCAAGAACGAAAAGAAGTATCTTGAAGGGAAGCGAGATCGTTGTGGGCGGCAGCATCATCATACCCATACTCATGAGCACGGAAGCCACTACCATGTCTATTACAATAAAAGGAATGTATATCAAAAATCCAATAATAAACGCTGTTCTCAGTTCACTTACGATAAAGCTTGGTACCAGCACCACATTGGGGATACTCTCAAGTTCTCCGTCCCACTCGAGTCCGTCTATCTGCATAAAGAGCCTGACGTCCTTGGTCTGGGTCTGACCGTACATGAAGTGCCTGAAGGGTTTCATCACCTCTTCAAAGAATTCCTGCTGGTCCATATCTCCGTTCTCAAACGGAATAACTGCAGTGTTGTAGGCTTCTGTCAGCGTTGGCTGCATTATAAAAAGAGTCATAAATAATGCGATTCCGATCATCACCAGATTGGGCGGCGATGTCTGGGTACCGATGGCTGTCCTTGTGAAATGAAGTGCCACGACGATCCTGGTAAAGGATGTCATCATGACAAGAAGCGTCGGCGCCAGTGCTATAAGAGTCAGAGTGATAAGGATCCTCAGAGCACCGTTGAGCTGCCCGTTGCCGTTGTCATAAGTTACAGTCACCGTGTTGGCAATATTAAGTTCCTTGAGATCATCGGGAGTTTCCGCAGAACCCGGGTCATTGATATTGGTCCTGTCCTCTCGTGTGCCGGTAAGCTGTGAATCCCTGTCTGTTGTAGGATCAGTCGGAGTGGTATCAACGATAATGTTTTCTGTGGCACCAGCCATAAGAGGTGTGGAGAATGCAACTATTGTTGCCATGAAAAGACAGGCAAGAGCAGATATTATGCCCTTCCTGAGATTGAGTTTAATATAATCTTTGATTTTCCCATCTCCCCTGTTACTTCTCATTACTTCTTAATCTCGCCCTTAATCCTGTCAAGGATATCCTTAAAGTTCAGATTATCCTCAGGCTTATCCTCCCTGATAATCAAGTCCTCCCTGGAAATTTCCCCGAGGCTTGTGACCTCATCCTTCCCAACGGCTATGGCCATGTATTTGCTTCCTATCCTGACGATCTGAATATATTTGGTAGTAGAGATCCTTGCAGTCTCTATCACCTCGATATTCCCCGTAGACGTCTTCTCCCGCTGAAAGCCGGCCATCCATTTGGTAAAAAAATATGTTGCTGCCAGAACTACTACAAAAACAAGGAGCATCGTGATCATCTGCAAATATGAATTCATATCTTCTGCTCCAATTCTACTGAACGATCTCAGTCACACGAACACCGAAGCTCTCCTCGATAACAACCACTTCGCCTTTGGCTACGAACTTGCCATTGACAAGAACGTCTACAGGCTCACCGGCAACCTTATCAAGCTCTATGATGGTACCGGGAGCAAAATCCAGGATATCCGAAATCGGTTTGGCTGTTCTGCCAAGTTCTACTGTGACTTCAAGAGGCACATCCTTGATTATTCCGATATTCTCTCCGCCTGCCATTATGGTGGTTCCACCGTTGAAGGTCTGGAACTGTGCAGGCTGGATGTTCATGTTCATCATCTGCGGCGGCATCTGCATCTGAGGCATCGCCATCTGCGGCATACCCATCTGGGGCATTCCCATCTGAGGCATTGGCTGAGCCCCCATCATGGGATCCATTGTCGGCATAGGCATAGGCTGAGGTGCCGGTGCAGGTGCTGGCATAGGCTGAGGTGCCGGTGCAGGTGCGGGCTCAGGCTCTGAAGCTGACGCCGATGCATCTCCTGCAATAACCGTATCCTTGAGCGTCTTGGCAAAATCAATGGGATACAGCTGCATAAGAGTTGAATCCACAAGATCGCCCACCTGCATCTTGAAGGAAATCTTTACAAAGGTGCCTGTAAGGAAATCCGCAATGTCCGAAGGGTCATCGTTGATCATATCAAGGAGCGTCGCCTGTGGCGGGCTGATGTCAACCTTCTGATTGATCATTGTGGAAAGAGATGTGGCAGCAGCTCCCATCATCTGGTTCATCGCCTCAGAAATAGCTGACAGCTGTAGTTCGCCTATCTCTCCGTCGGTATTGGTTCCGTCACCACCCATCATAAGGTCGGTGATGACCATAACATCATGTTCCTTAAGAATGAGGATATTGGTTCCGTCAAGACCCACAGTGTACTTGATCTGTATGAATACGCAGGGCCTCTCGTAATTACTTATCACATTCTCCCAGTTGGCAAGCTCCACCTGAGGTGTTGTGATATTAACCTTCTGATTGACAAGAGAATAAAGTGTCGTCGCAGAAGATCCCATGCTGATATTGGCAACTTCCCCGATTGCATCTTTCTCTGTATCATTAAGGAGAGATTCGTCTATTATGCCTCCGCCAACGGGTCCCGACGCCATTGATGCATCAGCATCCATCGCCCCCAATCCCGAATCTGCCGGAGCATCTGCAGGCGCAGCATCGCCGCCGCCGGAAGTATCCATGCCGGCAAGTAAAGCATTAATTTCGTCCTGAGATAACATTCCATCCATGCTCCTACTCTTCCTCCTCTCTCACAACTGACGTTATCCGGACAGCATACTTGTCTTTGGCAGTGCCGGGTAAAGCCGTAAATTTGAAAATATTGCCGACATATACCTGCATGTCGGTATTGACTCGGTTGTCGAGTCTTATGATGTCACCTGCCTGCAGGTGTACAAAATCGTTGACAGAAACATTGCACTTACCAAGTACTGCCTTGACGGGAACATCCACATGTCTGACCATTGTCTCAAGAGTATCCTGGTAGTCTTCCTCTGCATTCTTTTGCATGGTAGAGAACCAGAACTTGGTATTGAGCTTGTCCATTACGCTCTCAAGGGTGAAATAAGGCAGACACACGTTCATAAGTCCCTCGGTTTCACCTATTTTGATATTGAGCGTTACGATCGCAATCATGTCTGTAGGTGAGATAACCTGCGCAAACTGCGGATTGGTCTCAATCCTCTCCATGATGGGATTGATGGCAACTACATTCTGCCAGGGTTCAACCATAAGCTGCATGCATATGGTTACGAGCTTCTCGATAAGAGGCATCTCAATGTCAGTAAAGGGTCTTGGCTTATCGAGGCCTGTTCCTTCGCCGCCAAGCATCCTGTCGATGAAAGAAAATCCTATATTGGCCTGCAGCTCTAAGATAATGGTGCCCTGCAGAGGAAGAAAACTTATTACTCCCAGAATGACAGGATTGGAAAGTGCATTGGCAAATTCCGAATATGTGACCGTCTCAGAGTTGGCAACGGAAACTGCGACATTTTTTCGCAGATACAGTGGCAGTGTGGTGGATAAAAGTCTCCCGTAATGTTCATAGATCATCTCCAGTGTACGAAGATGCTCTTTGGAGAACTTGGCGGGACGCTTAAAGTCGTAATCCTTGACTTTCTTCTCGTCCGAGGCCTGCATCTGATCCACATCGAGCTCACCTGTTGAAAGCGCCGACAGCAGACTATCTATTTCGCTTTGTGATAGTACTTCGCTCAAAGTAAATCTCCTTAAGTTGTTATCAGTTGTAAAGAACGCTTGAGAAGCTTACGTCATAAATGAAATTGGATCCGAAGAGTTCCTGTACTTCCTCAAGGATTGTCTCTCTGGCGATCTCGTCGCTTCCGCTCTGAAGTTCCTCAAGGGAATAGGATGCAAGTGTGTTGGTAACCTTGCTCTTAACAAGTTCTTTCATACTTGCAAGCTGATCTTCCGTACCAAGTGTCGCATAGTCTGCGCTCGCCTTATTCATGGAGAATACCACCTCCACAACCATATAGTGGCTCTTGCCATCCTCTCCGGCCTTAAGGTTGATCGTCAGCTTGTCATCACCTGTGTAGCCAAAGGTTGCAACATCTGTAACAGCCACGTTTCCTGAAGCAGATCCGGAAAAGCCGCCTGTGGTCCCGCCGTTGGCTTCAAGCTCTAAAGCTGCAGCTATATCTGAGATAAGAGCCGCTGTCTGTGAGTTGGTGGTCATAACGCTAAGGAGCATAAAGCCGGTCATTCCGAGATTGACTATAAGAAGTGCAAGAATGATTATTGATAACAGGTTCTTCTTCATGTAAGTACTCTCCTATGGTTTAGTATGATGCACTGAGTGGATTGTAGATCTTTATCTCAACTCTTCTGTTTCGGGCTCTGCCCTCATCAGTAGAATTATCAGCTATCGGGTCGTACTGTCCCCTTCCGGTGTGAACAATGTTCTCCGGATCAAGAGCCGTATTCTCAGTCAGGTAATAAAAGATAGTCAGAGCTCTTCCTGAACTGAGCTCGTCGTTGTTGGCAAACTTGCCTCCGCTTGACATAGGAACGTTGTCGGTATGTCCCTCGATCTCAATTGTTCCGCCTGCATAGGACTCCAGAATCTGTCCTACCTTTTCAAGAACCGGAAGCGCGTCCTCTTTGACTTCGACCTTGCCGGAGTCAAAAAGTATGGATCCCTGTATAGTCAGCTGAACAAACTGACTTGTATAGTTAAGGGCTACCATATTGTCTATTTCACCCTCCTGCAGCGCCTTTTCTATCTTCTCGGCAAGCTCCGCAGATGCCTCGAGCTGTTCCTCTTCAGCAGCCTCAAGAAGCTCCTCTTTTTCCATATCTCCCACGGCAGTCTCAGATTCATCAGAATCCTCGCCGCTCTGAGCCATTCCCATCGAAGTAACAAAGCTTGAAAGCTCAGTCAGCTGAGATACACCGTCACCTATTAGTGCTCCCTTGCCTATTGCCATCTCACCGCCTGAAAATACACTGAAGGCTGAGCTGAAGGAAGCTGCAACTTCCTCGAACTTGGCAGCGTCCATTGTGGCCATGGAGAAAAGCAAAACGAAGAAGCACAAAAGAAGATTCATCAGATCTCCGAATGTACCCTGCCACGCAGGCAAGCCGGGTTTTATTTCTTCAGGTTTCTTAGCCATTATTCGCCTCCGTCGCCAGAACCATTTTCAGCTTCATAAGCAGAACGATCACCGGGTGACAGGAAGGATTTGAGTTTCTCCTCGGTTACTCTGGGGTTCTCACCTGCCTGAATGGATAACAGTCCCTCGATGATAATACTCTTTACCATATATTCCGCGTTATCCCTTGCCTTAAGCTTGTTCTCAGCGGGATAACAGAACCAGTTCGCAAGAACCGAGCCATAGAATGTTGTAATGAGGGCAACAGCCATAGACGGTCCGATTGATGAAGGATCTGACATGTTCTGAAGCATCAGAACCAGTCCGAGAAGGGTTCCGATCATACCCCAGGAAGGGCCCATGCCCGCAACATCAGCAAAGAATGAGTAGTTCTCTTTATGACGTTCCGACATGGCATCTATCTCCGCCTCAAGAATGCTCTTAACAAGCTCAGGCTCTGTACCGTCAACTATAAGCATTACACCCTTTTTCATGAATGCATCTTCTATGCCGCTGGCAGCCTCTTCAAGAGCAAGAAGTCCTTCCTTACGTGCAGTATTGGAAAGGTCGATTATGCTCTTTATGACAGACTTGGTGTCATTGGCCGGCATCTTGAATATCAGCGTATATGATTTAAGTCCGCTTATGAAACTCGGCATGCTTCGTGAGGCAAGAACCGCCATGAAAGCTCCACCGAATGTGATCATCGCCGAAGGTGCATCCAGGAAGTACTTAACACCTCCGATTCCGGCGGAGAACACGATACTCAGGATCATAAACAGGAAACATAGACCAACACCCAGTAATGACGCAATATCCACAATATTTACCCCTTCATAGTTTTATAGTCTTGCTTGAACGACGAAATGACTGTCAACCTTCTCTGACAGCCTCAAATATCTCCTTAAGTGATTCTTTTACGATAAGTTTCCTCCCGGAATAAAGAACTATTACCGTGTCGGGGTTGCCCTCCACAGTCTCTATCATATCCGGGTTGATCAAAATCTTCCTAGTGTCCATCTTGGTGAGTTCGATCAGCCTGCTCATTCCAAAGTGCCACCTTTCAGCAAAAGTTTCAAATTCAACAATTATTTCAAACAAATTTGAAACTTTATTTCCAATTACCTATATTTTAACACGTTTCCATACCAAAATCTTCTGAAAGCTGTCTCTTTTCAGATGTAATTGGAGCATAATTTCATAATGGGGATGTCAATTTGAAATTTTATTGATGATATCCTTATACTCCCCCAACAATTCATCCGTGACATACCTCAATATCAAAGGGCATAATACTAGATATTGTGGTATCGAAATCATTTTACCACTTTTTACTGTAGAAAACAGTATTAATTGCATAAAAATTTTATTTACAAAACAAAAAGTTCCCGGAGAAATGCTCCCCGGGAACCATGATGATGGAATTCGTTGTAAAAGGTTAATATTATCTCTTAAGGTTGGTGAGTTCCTCAAGAAGTGTGTCAGATACTGTGATGATACGGCTGTTTGCCTGGAAGCCACGCTGGGTAGTGATCATCTCTGTAAACTCTCTTGACAGGTCTACATTGGACATCTCGAGAACGCCTGTGCTCATATAACCGCCGTCTGTAGTAATATCCTGGATTGTAGCTTCGCCGGAGTTAAGTGTTGATGTGTAGAGGTTGTCACCCTGCTTTGAAAGGCCTGATGCATTCGCAAACTCAGCTGATGCAATTTGTCCAAGGAGTTTAGTCTGTCCGTTTGAATATGTTGCATATATCTGGCCGTCTGTGCTGATGGATACGCCATTCATCTCGCCCACAGCACGGCCTGTGTTGAGGCTCCTCTTATCTCCCTTTACAGCTTTTATTGTTGATGCGCCGTTGGTGTTGTAGTTGGTGACTGAAGCAAAATCAATTGTCATGTCACCTCTCTTATCCATCTCGTCAGGGTTGGTAGGTGATGCCTGGAATCCGAAAGCTTCAAGTCCGGGCTTCTCCTGGTTGAAGTTAAGTGTAACAAGACCTGACTTCTCACCGTCTGCTGATACAAGAGCTCCGTTTGCGGCGTTGAACTCGAGCTGGATTGAATGAACGCCTGTATTGAGCTTGATCCTTCCGAAATTCTCTCCTGACTCTGTTATGATCTCATAAGTTCCGTCTGTTCCGTAGGCATCTGCAGCCTCGTCGGAAATTCCGTAAACCTTCTTTAAAAGACCTGCGTTTGCGCCCTTTGAAGACTCAAGAAGGTCTGCAATCTTGCCGGTTGCAGGAACATCGCCATAAGCTTCCATTGAAGTGTAATTGATGGTTCCGTCTCCGTTGTTGCTCACATCATATGCTCCGTCCTTAACCTTTGATGTTGTCTCCATATGTGTGATGTCAACGGTTCCGTCAGCAGAGCTGAAGGATACTGTGTAGTTAACTCCACTCCTCTGGTTGTTGAGGAAGTTTATCACATTGGCATCTGTTCCGAATGCATTTGAGAGGATCTGCTCATAAGGATTTACATCGCCGCCTGTAAAGCTTCCTGTAAGGCTTGAGAGTGCATAACCCTTGTTGTAGTTACTGCTTCCTGTGATATTGCTGTATACATATGAAGGAAGCTTTCTCTCGTAAGGAGCTTTAAGTGTGCTTGTTGCTGCAACTTCCTGAGTGAAAGAGCCAAGCTCTGTCTCAGCGCCTGTTTTTGTAGCGGGATATGTAACTATAACGCCGTTTGTTCCGGTTATACTTGCAACTCTGAGGGTTGCAGCTGTTGCATCGCCTGTATATCCGGGAGTCTCAACTGTAAGTCCTGAAATAACAGTGTCCAGTGTAGTTTTAAGAGCGCTTGCAACCGCCGCTACATCAGCGTCAGCATTTGATGCCAGACTGTCGAGGTTGGCTGCAGAAAGTGCGTTGATATCAAAACCGGCTGCTGTTGCTGCAGATGAAAAAGCTGCATACTGAGCATCAGTCAATCCACTTACTGTGGCGTTTGTTGTTGATGTTCCGTCAATAAGCTCACTTGCGAAAATCCTGACGGTTCCCTCAGCTCCCGTGTAGGTGTAGTTCAGCTGATCAATGCTTCTTGAAGAATCTGCTGCGAGCCATTCATCAACAGTAACCTTGAGAGACTTACCGCTTGCATCAAAGAACATCTGAGACTCCATTTTGGTCGTGTCATTCAGAGAAGATGTTGCATAAGCGGTCTTATTATTTACCTTCTGGAGTGAAAGAGCTTTTTTGAAAGTAATTGTTTCGGAAGCGCTGTCAAATGTGTATCCGTAATCATTACTGATAAGGTTCTCTATTGTCACGCCGTCCTTTAAGGTGTTCTCAAATACAGTATTGAGATAATCCGTTGTAAATGCTGAGCCCATTCCCTCAGTAGACTGAGGAACTGAGTATGCCTCAAAAGTATCTGGATTTGTATAGTAGTAACCGGTTGCAGGCTGGAATCTGTAATTTGCAGCTCCAAAAACGCCATCGGTTATATCGCTCTTTGTATCGGAGATTGCAAGATCGCCGGTCTCGGGATCTATCTCATAGGTAGCATTGCTGGTGTACTGTGCCTCGTCGGGGATTGTAACATGATAAGCGGTATTAAGAAGTCCTTTATACTTCTTGCCGCTTGTGCTCATGAGGTCTGAAAGCTTGCCTGAAAGAGGTACGCTCTCATACTTGACATCGCCGCCGTCAGCGTTGATATCAACTGTTCCTGTAACGTCATCAACTATAAAAGAATATCCGCCGTTAACCTTGTTGATGGTGCTTCTGTTGACACCAGTCTGATCTCCGAAAGTAACTTCATTGAGAATATCCGATCCGAGAGAATTACCTGAAGAATCTATGATATCTGTAAGTGTCAGAGCAAATTTGTGATCTGTCTCTGTATCCTTGAGCGTGAACTTTCCTGTGTAGAGATAGCCCTTGTTGTCATAGAGCTCCAATGTGATCGTCTTGCCATCATCAGATGTAACGTTAGTATCGTTGTCATCTATGTTTCCTGAGAAAAGGCCTGCTGTTGTGGATGCAGGTGAATATGTGCTGTTGGAAGCGCTCATGATCTGAAGTCCTGTGAGCTCTCCGTTGGTATTGATCTTGATCTCACCGGTCTCTCTGTCTTCCTGTGCTGCCCACCCCTGAACAAGATATCCGTTTGACTGCATTGCAAGGTTTCCTGCGCCGTCAACGTAGAAAGAGCCGTCTCTTGTGAAGAGGCGCTGTGTTCCGTCGCTGACTACAAAGAAAGCCTTACCTGTGATCATGATATCGAATGGGTTGTTGGTAGTCTGTGTTGCGCCCTGAGACTCGATTGCTGTTGCAATGGCGCCTGACTTTGCACCAAGACCGATCTGACGTGCATTTACACCACCCTTTGTAGCTGTGGCGCCAGATGCTGTCTGTGTTGTCTGGTACATAAGATCTGAGAAAGTGATCGACTGTGATTTAAAAGAAGTTGTGTTGACGTTGGCAATGTTGTTACCAAGAACGTCCATTTTGGTCTGGTGTGTCTTAAGTCCTGCAACACCGGAATAAAGTGATCTCATCATAAGGCAAAGTCCTCCATCATCATAAAAAGAAATGTTTAACAAATATTCACCATATACTCATTGAAACATTTCCGATTTCGGACGAAGCTTCCTGCGACTGATCCGGCAGTCTGTCCGGATCAAAAGATTTCCTGGCGGGTCATGTCTCCCGCTTCGGTCCAATCATGCAATAACCGCTCCGTCTATGTTCGTGAATACATTGCTTTTGTTTTCCGTCTGATCCATAGCTGTAACAACTGTGCTGCTGGGTACATTTACTATGAATGCCAGCTGGTCTATCAGTATCAGTGAATCCTTGATGCCCTTTTCTCCGGCTTCATTCTTGCCCTGGTTGAGCCTTGACATCTGCTCGTTTGTCAGCTCGATTTTTCTCATGCTGAGTCTGTTTAAGGCATGCTTGGAAAACTTAACAGCTCCTTCACTGTTAATATTATCGGCTGAGACTACCGTTTTGTTTAGAACAGATGCAAAAGAATTTTCTCCGGTTGGCAAAGAATTTTTATCTTTGCCTGTTTTGGAAGCTTTTGGATTTAAAAACTGATCCTGGACCTGTCCGATCGACATGAATTTGCGATCATCCATAATCATGTGTTTGTCCTCCGTTACTCGGCCTAAGGGGTACCACTTAATGTGGATCCCTCAGGTCGGTCTGCTATTTTCATAATTGTTTCGGCACTTCAATTTGAACATCCCACATCAGCTGGTGACAGGATATGTTCTGTGCGAATCGCCCCGTAGGTCATCAAGTCTGTTGACATACTGAAGAAGTGATGTCACATAGTTCTTATCCATGAATCCCTTCGCCTTGTCAGACATGATATTGTTGTAGTAATCGTACATGGCGTCAATTGTCTCGCCGTTCTGCTCGTCGGTTATCTCCTCGAGATGAGGCAGTTTGTCGATCGCCTTCTGGAAATCAGCGACCTCTTCGAGTGCATCAGTGTATTTGCTGTCAAGTATCGATGTGACATTCTCAACGTCGTATGCCACACCTTTCACATTAACGTAGGCCTTGTTGCCGCTGTAGGTCACAAAATCCACAACACCCTGGATCTCAGAAGTTGTGCCGTCCTCGTTGGTCTGGGAAATGGTAACGGTCTTACCTACCATCTCTGATGCTCTCGAAAGAGACATTGCATTGGCCATATTGGAGAGCTGCTCTACCTGCGAGAAGGTTGCATACTGTGAAATATATTCTGTGTTGGACGTTGGTTCCAACGGGTCCTGATACTTCATCTGAGCTACAAGAATCTGCATGAAGGCATCTTTGTCATAGCCGTTTGGAGCTGTCTTGTTTTTGCTCTCCGCCTTTTCATTGACAACTTCGCCGTTTTTTATAATTGCATTTACTGAACTTACATCTGCCATAATAACCTCTTTTCCTGTGCGGTTATGCGCTGTAATCCACTGAGTTTCCGTTAGCTTCCATCATCTGAACTGCAATTCTCTCAGCTTCGTTCTCCGGCTCCACATCTTTATCTTTGAGCTCTGAGAGATTGATACGCCTTAGTCCTCTTGCCTTTTTCTCATCTGAAGATCTCTGATCATTTCTCTCCTGCTGCTGGTCAAGATTCTGCTCAAACCCATGGCTTGCAATGGTAACTTCTATAGATGTAATCTTTATACCCTGCTCATCGAATTTCTGCTGAAGCTGAAGCATCTGGCTCTCAACAGCTTCTTTTACAATTTCATTCTGGGCAGTGAACTTGGCCACGATCCCGTCTTTGCCGCTTGTGAGCAGGATGTTTACATTACCAAGGCTGGCCGGATGAAGAGAAAGTTCCATGGATGTCTCTTCAGCTTTAGCCGATATGGTTATCTTTTCTGTGATCTGTCTTATGATGTCTTCCATCTGGGCCCTGTCAGTATAGCTCACCTGAGCGGAATCAATGCTTTCCGCAGCATCTGCTATATTGTTCATGACCTGATTGAATAAGTTGGATGACTCTGCTCCCTGTTGAAGATTGCCCTTTGTCTCTCCTTCTTTTGAGGAAGAAACCGTTATTTCTACAGGCTTTTCATCAGGTGCCATGTCTGTGAACGCCTCAGACACGGGTGCTTTTACCTCGGCCTTAACCGGCCCTTCTGTCATAATCTCGGACTCTTTTTCAGCAGCTATTTCCGGTTCAACGAGCATTGCAGCTTCTTCAAGGTTCTTACCGAAATCCTTTCCGAGCTCATCAAGTGCTGTCTGCACCTCTTCTTCCGATAGATCGAACTCATTCATAAGCCCCATCTTCATACTTTCCGCACCCTCCATGAGGTCCTGCAGTGAAGTATATATATCAGAATCAGTAATAAGTTCTATTCTCTCTCCCTGTCCCGAAAGCTCTGTCACAAGCTGTGTTAGATTTGAGGGATTTAAGAGATCTGCGGCCATCAGGCCAAGTACCTGCATCGCACCTACAACTTCATCTTCCGAAAGTTCAAATGTCTCTGCAATCTGAGAGATAAGTTCCTCTCCCGCTTCGTTTATGGCTTCTTCAAGTTCTGCACTTACTGCGCCTGTTTCGTTAGTCTGAATTGCAGCCTGATCAGTAGCTGTAATTCCGTCATTTTGAAGATCCCGCGAGGTTTCTCCTGCCGACTGCGCCTCTTCATTAGCGCTGCTTGCAGACCTTTCCGCAGTCTTCATCGCTGAATTATTGTCAGACTTTACATTTGCCGTCTGTCTGCTCACATCCTTTACAGCATCCGTCGTCTTTGTCTGGATCATAGTATCCGTAACCTTATTAAGGATACTGTCAAAACTTGTGGAAGCTGCCTTCGACGTGTCATTAGGGGCCTTAACATTTGAAACATTTGCAGCTGCAGTGCCCTGATTCAGGTAAGCCGCCATAATGCCTACCACATTATTAGCACCGCCCATTCAAATCCTCCTTTCAATATTCTTTTTTATTTGCACGGGTATAAATACATAATCTACCCATAGTTCTTCGCTATTTATATCGGTAATTAAAGTAATTACTTAATACCTTCTTATTGTAAATTTTTATCCGGTAACTTTGGTTGATTTCTGCTCAAGAGCAGTAGGTTCAAGGAGCTGCGTCAGCTTTGCTGCGTTTTCTTCCTTCATTGCAGCAAGTATATCACCTCGGTTCTCAACGCTCATCTGGGCAAGAATCTTGGCAACCAGAGTTATCTGGTTCTCAGCAACCATTTCATCAAAGATCTTGGCAGACTCTTTGGCCTTCATTCCCGAATAAGTAGTTGCAAACGCCTTGATGGCTGCATCCTCTTCTTTTCCCTGAATGATCTTTTTGTAGATCTCCTCGGCTGTTTCGGGGTCTATCATCTCATAGTACTGCTGATAGGTCTCGGGATCGGGAGCATTATCACCGTAGACAACTTCGTTATAGAACTTCTCCTTCTGTTTGAATAATTCAACCTGCTGTTCTTCAAATGGGGCAAGTCTTGCAACTTCAGCCTGAAGTTTTTCAATCTCAGCAGCATATTTGCTATTCTGCTCCATCTCCTGCTGAAGAGCCTGTTCCAGCCTCTTTATATGAGCCAGTGCATCCTCGAGAGTGGTTATTGTACCGGTCGTCTCACCTTCTGCAGTTCCATCTTCTGTTCCCTGTGAAGTTATCTGCGCAGTATCCGGCTTTTTGGGAACAGATCCTTCAGGAAGTATCATATTAATGTATGGCACATCCTTTAAGATCGGTGCCAGAACATCAGAGCCAAAATGCCCCACATCGAGTTTAACCAGAAGAGCCATTATGGCAAGCCAGATCAGGATTATCAGGAAGGTTATAATAAGAGTAGCCAGGCCTCCCGCATTGTCACCATTGATCTCGGCAGTTCTGTCGGCAAACTCCCTCTCTCTTTCCTTCTGCTCTTTGCGCTGTTCTTTAAGCTTTTTCTTATATTCTTTTTTATCTGCTTTTAGCTGGGCCCTGGCAGCCTTGGGGTCGTCGGGCGTGTTAAGCAAATTAGAATCAGCCATTTAGTTGTCTTCCTTTTGTCTTTGTGCGTAGGTAAAACTCGATCTCTGATCGTTTTCTTTAGCCTCAGCCTGTTTCTCTTCTTCAAGGAACTCAGCAAAAGCCCTGTCTCTTAAGGTCTCCTGCATCTTTCTCTCCTGGATGTTCCTGGTAAGCTTAATCCTCACCTTGTCCACCCTCTCTTCGTACTGTTTCACGATCATGGACTGTTGCCTGATCATAACATCCATCTGGGCTGTGGCATACTGATTGTCCAGTATCTCCTGAAGCTTCAGGGACTCCTCGTTTCTAAGTCGCTCCGCTTCCTTGATATACTGCTCTTTTCTTGTGACATATTCATCCAGAATATCAAGCTGCTTGTTGAGCTCGGACTGGGCCAGGGCAAATTCCATTCTGGTCTGGCTCTCAGTCTGCTGCTTGATGTTAAGGACACTCTGCATTCTGTAAACAAATCTCGCCATAAATTACAGTTTAATCCCTGAACATATTAAGGAGCATCTGTCTCTCTTCTTCAAAAGTGAACTTCTCATCAGTTTCCTGCATCAGAAAGTTATTGACCATCTCTATTTTGGAAACCGCGTAGTCAATGTTCTTGTTGGCTCCGCTCCTGTAGGCGCCGATATTTATAAGATCCTCTGCATCATTGTAGGTTGCCAGTACATTCTTGAGCTTGCCGGCCGCTTTCTTGTGCTCGGGATCGGCAATTGCAGACATACATCTGGAAATGCTTGCAAGTACGTCGATCGCGGGATAATGGTTCTTCTGCGCAAGCTTTCTGTTGAGGACAATATGCCCATCAAGAATACCTCTGGCAGTATCGGTGATCGGTTCATTCATGTCATCACCGTCAACAAGAACCGTGTACAGTCCTGTTATCGAACCGTTTCTGGACCTTCCAGCTCTCTCAAGGAGTTTTGGCATCTCAGCATAAACGGACGGGGGATATCCCCTTGAAACAGGCGGTTCTCCGCTCGCAAGGCCTATCTCTCTCTGGGCCATTGAAAAACGGGTGAGGGAGTCCATCATGAGAAGTACGTCCTTACCTTTGTCCCTGAAGTACTCAGCAATAGATGTTGCGGTCTTGGCAGCCTTCAGTCTCTCAAGAGCAGGTTTGTCGGAAGTTGCACATACAACAATGCTCCTTCGCATTCCCTCTTCACCCATGTCTCTTTCTATGAATTCCCTGACCTCCCTGCCTCGTTCTCCGATGAGGGCGATAACATTGATGTCAGCCTGAGTATTCCTCGCAAACATGCCAAGAAGTGTGGATTTACCCACACCGGAACCTGCAAAAATTCCTATACGCTGCCCTTTTCCAACAGTCAGAAGTCCGTCCACCGCCTTGACTCCAAGCGGCAGCACCTCATCAATGGGGTCTCTTGTCATGGGATCCGGCGGCTGGTTCTCAACCGAATAGGCAATACCGCCCTCAAGAACTGTTCCCTTTCCAAAGCTTGTCCCATCAATCCTTCCAAGTCCGTCAAGAGTTTTACCGAGAAGCCCTTCGCCGACATTGACTCTTAAAGGAGAATCCGTGTTTTCAACAATACTGCCGTTACCTATGCCGCTCGTATTCTCATAAGGCATAAGCTGGACATGACCGTCTTTAAAGCCCACAACTTCGGCCATGGACGGTCTTACATCATGTTCAACCAAAGAGTCATCGTCCTTTTTCTTGGGGTAGATAAGGCAGATGTCTCCAAGCTTGGCATCAGGTCCGGCAGACTCAATAGTAAGACCTATAACATTGACAACCTTTCCCCTTGTGCGGTAAAAAGGCGCATTCTGCATTTTTTTATATTTTGACAGATCAAATGAATTAACCAGCATAGTAATCTACCAATTATCTTTTCTTCCTGTCAAAGGAAAGAAGTTTAAGCTTCCTTGTTATCTCCGAAAGTTCCACTCCAAGGCTGCAGTCAAAGACTCCGCTGTCAGACTCTATCATGCACTCATTCTCTTTAAGAAGCGGATCCTCTATTATCTCCATTGTGGTGTTTGGAGAAGTAATGGCTGCCTGAAGTGATTCCTTTTCATCCATCACATCGTCATAATCATCTGAAGAAATATGAACAATAAGGTCTCTTCCCGGCTCAATCCTTGAAAGAGTCGTCTTGAGAAGATGAAGAATGATTCCTTTGTCTTCTCTAAGTTCAATGTTGAAGACATGCTCATAAATCTGTGTGAGAACATCCACCATTTCAGGTTCAAGCTCATCAACCATCTGCTGGTACTCTTTTTCCAGCATTCCCCTCTGTTGTTCGATCTCATCCTGAAGAGACTGGGCTGCAAGAGCTCCCTCCTGATAGCCGGCATTATAGCCTTCCTGTCTTCCCTGCTCCGCGGCATTGGCTTTAATGTTCTCAGCCTGCTCCTGGGCATCCTTAAGGATCAGTTCCGCCTGCTCCTGAGCCTGCTGGAGCTTTAAGTCCATCTCCGCCTGCATGGCTTCCATGTCAAACTGAGGATCAGTGTCCTGTTCCAGCATACTCTGATCCTCTGTCAGCTGCGACAGCTGCTCCATCTGAATTCCCGGGATGAAGTCATCACTGTGATCTGCCTGTGAAAACTCGTCATCCTGTGCCATCATTGCGCGCTGCCGCTTTAATTCCTGTTCCTGAAAGGCTTCTATCTTCTTATTTGCAAGATCATTGCTGTCGATTATGCGGGCTTCGGAAGAATCATAACTCACAAAGCCTGCCTTGAATAAATTAGACAACCAGCTCATCACCTCCGCCTCTGGAGATTATGATCTCGCCGGCATCCTCAAGCTTTCTGATGACGTTGACGATCTTCTGCTGAGCCTCCTCAACATCCTTCATACGAACAGGTCCCATGAAGTCCATATCTTCCTTGATCATAGCTGCAAGACGCTTGGAAAGGTTGTTAAAGATCGCATTCTGAACCTGCTCAGTTGCACTCTTACATGCAAGTGCAAGGTCTGAGTTCTCAACTTCACGCAGCACTCTCTGAATAGATCTGTCGTCCAGAAGAAGAACATCCTCGAATACGAACATCTTCTTTCTGATCTCGTCGGCAAGTTCCGGCTCTTCGATCTCCAGAGTCTCCATAATATGTTTTTCGGTTGCACGGTCTACGGTATTGAGTATCTCTACTACCGCATCCACACCGCCGATGATCGTATAATCCTGATTTACAAGAGAAGACAGCTTTGATTCCAGCACTTTTTCTACCTCTTTGATGGTATCGGGGCTCGTTCTGTCCATAGCTGCGATACGCTTAGCAACATCAGCCTGTCTGTCAGGAGCAAGAGCCGACAGTATCATAGCGCTCTGGGCAGGAGACATATAGGACAAAATAAGGGCAATTGTCTGCGGATGCTCATCCTGAATGAAGGTGAGTATCTGAGAGGGCTCAGTCTTTCTGATAAACTCGAAGGGCTTAACCTGAAGTGAAGCCGTAAGTTTACTGATGACATCGAGGGCCTTGTCCTCACCGAGAGCCTTTTCAAGAAGCTCTTTGGCATATGAGATACCGCCTTCGGCAATGTACTGCTGTGCAAGGCAGACACCATAGAACTCCTCAAGAACAGCCTCCTTGATCTGGCTGGTGACGCTCCTTGTATTGGCAATCTCAAGAGTCAGTTCCTCAATCTCTTCCTCCTTGAGATGCTTGAATATTGAAGATGACTTCTCAGGGCCAAGGGCTATGAGAAGTATTGCCGCCTTTTGTGTTCCGGTAAAATCGGCGATCAGCGAACTACTACCGCTGGCAGCAGCGCCGTTTTCCATGTCCATCATATTAGTTTCCTCGCTCTTGCAATTCTACATTCCAGATATACTACAATCTATCATCACATCCCAAAGTCTTCGTTGAGCCAGTTGCGCAGGAGCACTGCTGCAG
>CAMNOS010000040.1 GCA_946546925.1 uncultured Butyrivibrio sp. | reverse complement strand
GGTCTGCCGGAATGGAAACAAGGAGCTGTCCTTTGTTGCCGATGGCCCAGTTGCTATCAACCGCTACTATTGCCTGCATGGGTTTCCTCCAAATAAGTGATTAAAGTTGCGCGATATGCGCATGGCTACGCGATATGCGCATGGCTCTTGTGTTTTTGATAAATATACAATATTCGCGATATACGCATGGCTACGCTTCGCTCTCGCCATGCTCACGTCCATTCGGAAATCGAGATGCTCGTTTTCGAACAATCCAATTAAAGACTACTGTCGCATCTCTTTTTTCCTCATGTCCGTTCGGTCATTTCATAACCACAGAGTTTTGCGCAAGCGCAACTCTGTGGTTACTCATTCCCTATATCGCTCAGATCGCTATTGGTATATCCTTGAGCTGTTCGCCGGCTACTTCGTAGCCCTCAAGGGATACATCATTGCGGGTGAATTCATAAAAGTCCTTTACATCCTGATTCAGGTGGAACCTGGGTGCCGGAAGAGGCTTTCTCTCAATGAGCTCCTTGATGAGGGGCACATGCCTGTCATATATGTGCGCGTCCGCTATGACATGAACAAGTTCTCCCACATTCATATCGCAGACCTGAGCTATCATATGAACAAGCACTGCATACTGCACCACGTTCCAGTTATTGGCGGCCAGCACATCCTGAGATCTCTGGTTCAGGATTGCATTGAGTGTGAGTCTGTCCTCCCCTGGCTTTTGTGTTACGTTATATGTAACGCTGTAGGCACAGGGATACAGATGCATTTCGTGCAGGTCTGAGAACATATATGTATTGGTCATTATGCGCCTGGAAAAAGGATTGTTCTTGAGGTCATAAAGCACACGGTCCATCTGGTCAAACTCGCCCTCTTTGTAAATGCTCTTTTGCGCGATCTGATAGCCGTAAGCCTTTCCTATAGATCCGGTCTCATCTGCCCACTCATCCCAGATGTGGCTGTTTAAGTCATTTATGTTGTTGCTCTTTTTCTGGTATATCCAGAGCACCTCATCAGTGGCACTCTTAAGTGCTGTCTTTCTCAGGGTCATTATGGGAAACTCCCTGGAAAGATCATACCTGTTCACTACTCCGAATTTCTTGATCGTATATGCCGGTGTCCCGTCAGGCCAGTGAGGCCTTACCTTCTCCCCCTCAGTTGATGTGCCGTTCTCCAGAATGTCCCTGCACATATCGATGAAAATTTCATCCGCTCTCGCCATACTTTCCTCCTTGGTATTATATTCACACGATTCGCGATATACGCATCTCTTTTTTCCTCAGGTCCGTTGCATTCTCAGAAACAAGTAATTCTTTCTGCAAGCAGAGAATTGCTTGTTCCTTCGCCTGCTTATCGCGACCACTTGTCGCAGAGTGAGTTTATCTGGTCTGCGAATTTCGCTTTATCCTTGTTGGTCATGCCCTCGGCCCTGACTATGATGCCCATGAGGCGGGCTCCTGCTGCCTTAAGCCGCGCGTACACATCTGATACCAGTGTCGACTCCTTCTTCTTGACAGGGATTGGCAGTCCCTCTTTGAGGAAATTGCCCGAAATCAGGTCGTACTCAGTTCCGCTGTAAGGGGCGTAGGAATTAAATCCATGCTCCTGTGAAAGGCACTTTGCAAAAGATGTGCAGACGCTGTCTTCGCCGTGGACCACAAATACCTTCTGGGGCTTTTCCTTAAAGCCCTCTATCCACTCTATAAGGCCGTTCTTGTCCGCATGTCCTGAAAGGCCCACAAGCTGCGCTATCTCTGCCTTGACGTCTATTGTCTCCCCAAAGAGTCTGACCTGGTCAGCTCCGTCAACGATTGCTCTACCTGTAGTTCCAACCGACTGATATCCGACAAAAAGGATCGTCGATTCCTCTCTCCAGAGATTGTGCTTGAGGTGATGCCTTATCCTTCCGGCATCGCACATTCCCGAAGCCGATATTATGACCTTGGGCTCAGGATCCTCGTTTATAGCTCTCGATTCCTCTGTTGTGATAGAGAGATTGAGTCCCGGAAAGGTGATGGGGTTTATCCTCTTTTTGATAAGTTCAAGCGCCTCCTCGTCATAGCAGTCATATTGATTCTTCTGGAAGATCTCAGTGGCTTCAACTGCCAGCGGCGAATCGACGAACACCGGAAATTTAGGAAAAGCAGGCACAAGATTCTCTTTCTTGATGCTCCTTATAAAGTAGAGTATCTCCTGGGTTCTTCCCACCGCAAACGAAGGGATGACCACGTTCCCTCCCCTTGCAAAGGTTCTGTTCAAAACCTCTGCGAGGTCTTTTACATAGTCCGGTTTTTCCTCGGAATGAAGCCTGTCGCCGTAGGTTGACTCCATGACAACGACGTCAGCAGAGTCTGTAAGCTGCGGATCTTTTATGAGGGGCTGGTCCTTGTTGCCTATATCTCCGGAAAAGACAAGTTTTTTGGTCACATTCTTCTCGGTAAGCCACACCTCTATGCTCGAGGAGCCAAGAAGATGCCCTATGTCCGTAAACCTTATCCTGATCCCTTCAGCTACTTCAATCTCTTTACCATAGTTGCAGGGCACAATGCTCCTTATGGTGTTCTCCGCATCTTCCATGGTATAAGCAGGTTCAAGCTGGGCTATGTCCTTGGTTCTTTTGCCCTTTCTGCTGCGCCACTCCGCTTCCTGCATCTGGATGTGGGCGCAGTCTCTGAGCATTATACTGCACAGATCAGCCGTGGCATCCGTGGCAAATATCTTTCCCCGAAATCCCTTAGAATAAAGAAGCGGAAGATTGCCGGAGTGATCAACATGGGCATGTGTCAGAAATACATAATCAATCTCAGGAGCGGATACGGGAAGAGGGACATTCTCGAAGGTGTCCTTGCCCTGCTCCATTCCACAGTCAACCAGAATATTTTTACCTGCTGCCTCTATAAAATGACAGCTTCCGGTTACCTCGTGATCTGCACCGATAAAGATAAGTTTCATAGGCTGTCTCCTTATATCATTTCTTATATTATAGCATTTATTCATTTTTGAATGGAAAAAAGCTCTTACATTTGATAGAATATAAAGGATTAATTTTTTTAAGTTAAAGGGAGATTATGAAAATGCATAGTATAAAAAGCAAGAAAGCAGTTGCCTCTATCCTGTGTGCAGCAGCTTTACTTTCAATGACAGCCTGCGGCGCAGCAGATGATGCTGCAGAAGAAGCCGTAACAGGCATTTCGATCGAAGAGATCCCTCAGGAAGAGGTTGCCGAACAGCCTCAGGAGGAGGAAGAAGCACCTGCAGAGGAAGAACCTCAGGAAGACTACGTACTTCCTGAAGGAATGTACTTCTCAGAGATAACAGGTGAGCCCATCAGCGAAGAGATCAAGGATCAGCGCCCCATCGCAGTAATGGTCGACAACGAGACCACAGCTCTTCCTCACTACGGAACAAGCGAGGCAGACGTGGTATACGAGCTTATGAACAGCACAGCCAACGACCGCATCACAAGACTTATGTGCATCGTCAAGGACTGGGAACAGATTGAACAGATGGGCAGTATCAGGAGCACAAGACCCACCAATATCATGCTTGCCGCAGAGTGGAACGCAGTTCTGTGCCACGACGGTGGTCCTTACTACAACGACCAGTACTTCGCACAGCCATGGGCACAGCACTTCTCAGGAACCTTCTCCCGTGTCAACAATGGCAAGGCAAGAGAGTTCACAGAGTACATTGTAAGCGGAGACCTTGACAGGAACTTCTCCAACAACTCCAAGTACACCACCACTTACAACGAGTATGCCAATGAGGGAAGCCACTTCAACTTCACATCCTACGGCACAGAGATCAAGCTGGATGAGAAATATGACAGATCCTACACAGCCACGCAGGTTTCTCTTCCCTTCACCCACAACTCATCAACACTCATCTACAATCCTGAGACCAAGGAGTATGAGTACTACGAGTACGGCGACCGCCACGAGGATGCAGAGGACGGCGAGCCCCTTTCTTTCAAGAACGTGATCCTTCAGAAGTGCTCTTTTGCTCAGCTTGATGAGCACGGCTATCTCATCTACAACTGCATCGGTTCCGGCGAGTACGCCTGGTATCTCACAAACGGCGTTGCCAAGGACTGCACATGGGTTAAGTCCAGTGAGACCGATGTCACAAGGTTCTACGACGAGAACGGCGAAGAGCTGATGATCAACACAGGCAAGACATATATAGGACTTATCCCCGCAGATACATGGGATAAGGTAATTTTCCAGTAATATCCGGATCAGAACAATTTTGGGAGCATCGATGCAGGTCTACTTGGAGCGTTTTAAAAAAATAAACGGTCACACTCTTAAGATAATAGCCTGCATCTCGATGCTTATTGACCACATAACAGCAGGAATAATTCTTCCTGTAGTAAGAGCGGGACTTTATCCCGACACAATTTCATTTGATACTCTGAACACTGTCTACAAGATACTAAGAGGTGTTGGCAGAACAGCTTTTCCGATCTTCTGCTTCCTTCTTGTAGAGGGTTTCATCCACACCAAAAGCAGGCCAAGATACGCTCTTAGCCTGTTACTTTTTGGCCTTTTGTCAGAGCCTTTCTTTGACATCTGCTTCTATTCCAGAAATGAAGTCTTTAACCCAAACCCGTTTGAAGTGCTCGCAGCCAACAAAGAGGCGTTTTCTGAACACTGCAATGTTTACTTCACGCTTCTTTTAGGACTTCTTGTCATATGGGGCATGGAGCTTGTCATTTCTTTTGTCAGAAGAAATAATCTCAGTATCATCATCTCATACCTCTTCTGCGCCATTACAGCAGGCGCAGGCATATATATCGCCGAAATACTCCACACCGACTACCACGGCTACGGCGTAGCCCTTATCTCCATCCTTTATGTATTCAGGAATTATGCCCCCGTGAATCTGGTTGGAGCTTATATTTTTATTTCCAACATGGGAACTGAGTACCTCTCTTTTCCCGGTTTCATTCTGCTGTTTTTCTACAATCAGAAACGAGGTAAAAAGCTCGGAAGATTAAAGTATCTCTTCTACGCCTTCTACCCCGTTCATATTCTTACTATTATTTTCTTCAGATGCATCCTGTTCGGATGATCATCTCTTCCATGTTTTGGGTTTCATTACAATGAGAATAGGAAGAAGCTCAAGTCTTCCGGCCAGCATGTCAAACATCAGAATTATCTTGGAAAAATAAGAAAACTCCGAGTAATTGCCCATAGGTCCAACCATTCCAAGTCCGGGTCCTATGTTGTTCATGGTGGCTATTACAGCTGTCACTGTCGTCTGAAAATCAAAGTTATCAAGAGAAACAAGGAAAATCGATGTAAGCAGTGTTATAACATACAGCCCAAGATATGCTGAAACAGATTTGACGGTGGTTCCCTCCACAGTGTGTCCGTCTAGGTACACTCTCTTTACAGCCTTGGGATGAACAAGGAAATTCAGCTCATTCCTTGCGTTTCTTACAATAATGATCGCCCTTGAAAACTTGAATCCGCCTCCCGTCGATCCCGCGCACGCACCCACAAGAGCAAGTCCCATGAGAAGAACTCTGGAAAACTCAGGCCACTTGTCAAAGTCCAGAGTTCCAAATCCCGTCGTAGTCATGATCGAGGTTACTGCAAAAAAAGCATGGTGGAAACACTGCCCGGCATCCTCAAGGACTCCAGCCCTGTATATATTGACACCGATGAGAAATCCGGAGATAACAAGAGTACCCAGGTAAAACTTGACTTCATCTATTGCAAAAGCCTCCTTGGGCTTGCGCATGATAAGGAAGTAATATACCGTAAAGTTCACGCCGCACATGGCCATGAAGATTATGATGATCGTCTGGCTCAGTGTTGAATAACCGCCGATTCCACTGTTGGTTACGGAAAAACCTCCCGTTCCCACAGTTGAAAAAGTAATTGTCACCGCTTCATAAAACGAAAGCCCCGAAATCCAAAGGCATATTATCTCTAAAATAGTGATGGCCAGATAAATAAGGTACAGGATCTTCGCCGTGTCTTTTACCTTGGGAACGATCTTGCCGACAACAGGTCCCGGGCTCTCCGCCCTCATAAGGTGCATGCTGTATCCGTCAGCCATGGGCACAACCGCGATCAGGAATACCAGAACTCCCATACCCCCGATCCAGTGGGTAAAGGTGCGCCAGAACTGCACGCTCTTTTCAATCTGCTCAACAGAAGTCAGGATACTGCCTCCCGTTGTAGTGAATCCGGAAACCGTCTCAAAAGCCGCGTCGATGTAATTGGGGATCGCACCTGTCACCACAAAGGGTATGGCTCCCACAAGACTCATGAATATCCATGCAACAGCGGTTATGGCAAAGCCCTCTTTTGCAAACATGACAGTGTTGGTCGGCTTTTTTCTTGAAAAGAATACTCCGATGCCTCCACAGGCAAGGGATATAATAAGAAATGAAACAGCACTGTCATACTCCCTGTATATAAGTGCCACAATAAGCGGCAGTACCATCAGGGCGCCCATCACTGCCAGGAGCCTTAACAGCACGTATTTAACCATTGAGTAATTCATTACCTGCTCTCCAATATATCATTAATATCCTGAAGTCCTGTCAGTGTTGTCACTACTATGACAGAATCCCTGTCCCTTATTATACTGTCACCGCTGGGAGAAATGATCTCTCCCATGTGATTGATACAGGCAATAAGTATTCCCTTTTTGAGCTTAAGTTCTGAAAGAGGCTTGCCTATAACGGCACTTGTCCCCCTCACAATGAACTCCAGGGCCTCAACACGCTCGTCATTTAATGTGTACAGCGTCTCGATATTGCTGTTCTTGGTCGCAGACATTCCGCGGACAAACTGAATGATTCTGTCTGCCGTGATGTTCTTGGGATATATGACACTGCCAAGATTCAGTGATCCGATGATATCGCCGTAGTTGACCCTGTGCACCTTGGTTATAAGCTTGGCCTTGGGGTTGATGCTCTTAACGTACATGGAGAGCATGATGTTCTCCTCGTCAAGATTGGTGAGCGCAACCAGTGACTCTGTCCTCTCAACGCCTTCCTCGATCAGCATATCCTTGTCTGTACCGTCACCGTTAATGATAAGCGCCTGGGGAAGCAGCTCCGTAAGTTCCTTGCATCTAGCTGCGTCCTTTTCGAATATGGTCACATTGATTCCCAGTGCAATAAGTTTCATCGCAAGATAATAACCGGTCTCTCCGCCTCCTATTATCATGCTGGAATGAACCTTGGCAGATGGAAGTCCGAGTTTTTTGAAGAAGTTGGTAGTATTCCTTCCCGAGCCGAAGATCGTGATCTCATCTCCTGCCCTTAAAATGAAGCTTCCGTCGGGGATGAATACCTCAGATCCCCTCTGTACGACAGCGATGATAACGTGCTTTTTGAGGTCGGAGGGGATGTCCTTGAGGGCCGTGTCACGGATCCTTGAATTCTCATCTATGACAAGCTTAACCAGCTCTGCCCTTCCTCTTGCAAAAGTCTCGATCTTGGTCGCAGAAGGAAGCTTTAGAAGCCTTTCTGCCTCAGTTGCCGCAGCCTCCTCGGGGTTTATGACCATCGAAAGACCCAGTTCCTCCTTGATGAAGCTGATTTCTTTCTTGTAGATCGGATTTCTTACCCTCGCTATAGTGCTGCAATTACCTGCTTTTCTGGCTATAAGACAGCACAGGAGATTGAGCTCGTCCGAGTCAGTTACAGCTATCATCAGATCAGCCGATTCAATTCCCGCATCCTTCATTATCGAATAACTGGCTCCGTTACCCACAATTCCCATAACGTCCAGGTTGTTTACCGCAGACTGAACAACACTGCTCTTCTCTTCGATCACAGTGACATCGTGTCCTTCTTTGCCAAGCTGCTGCACAAGGGCAAAACCCACGTTACCACAGCCCACTACAATAATACGCATAAAATCCTCCGCGCAGTGGTGCCCCACCGGATTCTGACTCTTGCAAACAAAAGTCTGCGCACCACCAACTATATCATTTTAGTGTTTCTGACTAAATAAATCAATGTTTAACGTCTTTTCCGGAACATATCTATTATGGGATTGGTCATCCTGATAAATACCTGGTTTTCGTGGTATCTCTTTGTGATGTTTTTGGAGAAAAGCCTGAAGTAGATAGTGACGAGGAGCACAAAGGCAACATAGTAAAGAAGACCAAGGGGCGTACAGATAGACAGAATCAGAAAAAGAACTGCCAGGGCAAACAGAAATCTGCACAGTCTGTCAGTTCCGTATGAGCCATATCTGCCTGCAAATACGCGTTTAAGGAAGTCTCTCATAAACAAATACCCCTCTTTATACACGTCATTGTAGGCTCAGGGCAGCTAAATATCAATGAATCCGCAACTAAAAATGTATTAAAAAACGATAAATTAAGCCTTTTTACCCCTCTTCAAGCTGGGAGGCGTCGCGCTCGTAGTCGAGAGCCTGTTCCTCGTTGCCCAGCTTCCTGTAGCACTTTGCAAGTGCAAGCCTGGGGAGCGATCCACTCTTTTTTATATCAATAATGCTGCTGCACTCATATGCAGCGTTGTAGTACCAGACAATGGCCTCATCCATGTCGCCGTCACTGTAGTAATAGTCACCAAGTTCATAGCACATCTCACTGGACATGTCTGTCGTTGCATCCTTTAATGAGTACTTTAAAAGACTCTTCACATCGCCTTCGATCACAGCAATATGTGCAAGCACACAGCTCGCTTCCTTTATCTCGTCAAGACTCCTTAAGTTGTCCATGCAGGATGCAGCAAAGAAATCCTTGGCTTTAAGGAAATCATCATCCTCTCCCGCCATGAACAGTTCCCTTGCATACATGCTGTGAAGTCTCTTCGAAAGTCTCCTGCCCTCGCTTACAGCTCTTCTGAAGGCCTCAAGATCCCTGCAGGCATGGTTCTCCCCGGGTCTGTGAATAATCTCAATATCACTGTTGACGATCACCGGATCAACACTGACCTGCTCGTGGATCGGATCCTCCCACTTGAATGTCCTTATTCTTTTAAAGAGTTTGGGCCGCAGTTCCCTGTCAAAATTGTATATGCTCCTGTGAGAGAGCTGGTTGCAGTAATACATCTGAACTATGTCGATATCAAGTTCCGCAAGGCTCTTTTTGAGTTCGATAAAACGTTGCCTGTTGTCCTCATCCAGTTCCTCATCTGCATCCGCTGTGTATATATAGTCGCAGCTTGCAAGAGAAAAAGAATAATTCCTCGCGTCAGAAAAATCTCCCGTCCACGAAAAATCGAGCACCTTAGCTCCGAACGAAAGCGCAATCTCCCTGGTCCTGTCAGTAGACCCCGTGTCTACGACAATCATCTCATCGACGACTCCCTTTAAGCTCTCAAGACATCTTCCAAGGCAGTCCTCCTCGTTCTTGACTATCATGCAAAGGCTTACTGTTACCATACTCACCTCCGAAAAGACATTTTCTGTGCCTATATGAATATGGTATCGTTTTATTGATAATTTTTCAACTGTGGGCTCGGACTGAAAGTATGATACAATGGTATTCGATAATAATTCAGAGGTATCATTTTCATGTTTCGAAATAAAACGACAGCTTTATTACTCTGCCTCGTCACAGGCATCCTGCTATTTGGATGCAGCAGTCCCAAAAATGAGGAAGAGCCTCCTGCACCGGCACAGCCATATGACGGCAGAGAATATATACGTGAATCTGAACTGACAGATCACGCCGACGGCTCAGATTCATACATTGATGAGTACGAGCCTGTACTAAATCCCGACTCCATGCTGAGTGTCCCAACCTATATCACCAAAGTGGATGACTACTGGTTTATAGTTGACTGCTATCACAACAGAGTCATCTATAGCAGTGAGCTCGGAACTCCTCTCAACTCCTGGCTCATCATGTGTCCCGAAGTTACTCAGCCACACACCATGGCTTCCGACGGCAGGGTCTACATGATAGATGACACTGAGAACAACAGGGTTCTGGTGTATGAAAAGATGAATGGCAAGTTCATCAAAACCCAGATTTTCTCTGATGTAGGAAACAGGCCGCACTTCTCGGTATACGACTCTGTCTCAGACACCTTCTATGTCTGGAGCTCACAGTCCGGCGAGCTTTACTGTTTCAGACACACCAAAGACTCCACAAGGTTATACCTTACAGAGATCAAAAAAATCGATGCCCTCTCGAGCACCTATGTCAGATCTTTTACCATAATCGGAGGCGATATCTACTTTGTTTCAGGAATATCCAGCGACGGCACTCCGCCGCAGATCTTAAGATGCGACCTTAAAGACCTTTCCGTCAAGGAGAGCTACGCAGTTCCTGATGAACTGGCAGGTATGATCCAGATAACCCCTGTGGATGATGAGTACTATATCACTGTCTCAACCGACAGATCAGGCAATCAGGACTATGCCACACTCATTCGTACATCATCGCTCGATGGTCTTATGGAGGGCGAGTATGAAGACATCTACTCAGAGTATTTCATCGGAGGCGGTACACCCTACAACATCTCCATGGCTGACGGAAGCTTTTTCCTCACAGAGCACAGACTCTGGGGCCACTCGATATGGCGCTTTGACATTGACAAGGGAGAAATAAAAAATGTGCAGGCTATTTACTGAGAATAGCCTGCACGTTTTATTTTATACCACAACAACTTTGTTTCGGCCCGAATTCTTGGCCTTATTAAGAGCCGTGTCCACGTTCTGTATAGACTTTGAATAATCTCCTGTATAACGCGATACACCTATCGAGACAGTAAAAGGAACAGGGGTATCCTTGGAGCTTTCAATATCACGCCTGAACTGTTCCATTCTTGCACATGCATTGTTCACATCGCAGTTCTTGAGGATTATCACAAATTCCTCACCGCCGTAGCGAATAACATAGTCGTCGTCATGGGTTTCCTTGGAGAGCTTCTGACCAATATACAAAAGAGTCAGATCCCCGGTGTAGTGCCCATGTTCATCATTTATCTTTTTGAAGTAATCAATGTCCAGCATTGCAATTGCAACCGGCTCTCCCTCGTTGACTTCCTTAAGAGTGTTGCGGCTGACGATCTTCTCAAGAAGGTGCCTGTTGTACACCTGGGTCAGAGGATCTGTGATCATCGCAAGCTCCAGCTGCTGCCTTATGCGGTAATGATCAAGGAAATAGAGCATAAGAAGGCAGTGGGATAAAATAACTGCTACTGCCGAAATAATCTCCAGGGCAATTATTATTCCAATGTCATCGTATCCGATAATTGTGTGGGAAATAAGTATCTCTGCCAAAAAGATAAGATAAGAAAGCGCATTCTCATGCGGCCTGGCAGCAAACCCGACCGTAATCCAGATCAGATTCATTATAAGAAAAATCTCTCCGGAATAATCCCTGTCGTCCAGATTATAAATGGCCCATATGGCAGTGAGCGCCATGACATGCCCCAGGATATAATCCAGATAAACTGTAGCCCTGCGGCTCTTCATAATATGTGTGAGAATAAGGAACACCACCGCAAATCCAAGGACCAGAAGCCGTGGCAACAGGGTCGGCTGATATGAACCGTTTATAACATAATCAAAAAACAAAAAGCATACAGACGAGAGGCATCCCACCATCAGGCCAAGCTCGACATATTTCTGATAATAGTCGCACTTTGCCTCATAGAAATCAGCCTTCTCGTCCTTAGACATGGTGCTGTAATCCTTATACAGCGCCATCAGGTCTTTTACACCCTCAATAATCCTCATTAGTCCCCCTCAAGACTTCTTCTTACTCCTCTGTTGTATCACCTACAGGCTTGCCACCTGTTGCAAGCCACTTAAGATACGCATTGATAAACGGATCAAGGTCGCCGTCAAGAACACCGTCAGCATTGGATGCCTTAAAGCCTGTTCTGGTATCATTGACCATTGTATAGGGCTGAAGCACATATGACCTGATCTGGCTTCCCCAGGCATTGTCCTTGACCTCTCCTCTGATGCCTGAGAGCATAGCCTGTTGTTCCTCCTGCTTCATGATAAAGAGCTTGGCCTTGAGCATCTGCATAGCCTTGTCCTTATTCTGGAACTGGGAACGCTCATTCTGGCAGGCTACAACAACACCTGTTGGCACATGTGTGATCCTGACAGCAGATGATGTCTTGTTGATGTGCTGACCACCTGCTCCTGATGATCTGTAGGTGTCGATCTTAAGATCATCGGGATTGATATCGATATCGATTTCCTCTTCAATATCAGGCATTACGTCGCAGGAGACAAATGATGTCTGTCTCTTGGCCTGTGCATTGAACGGGCTGATGCGGACCAGTCTGTGAACGCCGTGCTCAGACTTAAGAAGTCCGTAAGCATTGGTGCCGGATATCTGGAAAGTAACAGACTTAATACCTGCCTCATCACCGTCGAGGAGGTCCAGTGTCTCTATTGAAAAGCCCTTTCTCTCTGCCCATCTCGTGTACATTCTGTATAGCATGCTCGCCCAGTCGCAGGCCTCGGTTCCACCGGCTCCTGCATTCAGACGAAGAATGACATCGTTCTGGTCATACGGACCGTTAAGAAGATTGCTGATCCTTATATCCTCAAGTGTATTCTCAAAGCTGTCCAGTTCAGACCTTATCTCAGCTGCCATATCGTCATCATCGACGCCCTCGGCATTCTGCATGTCAATGAGATCAATGATGTCTGTGTACTGAGCATTCAGATTCTCGATATTCTCAACAAGATCCTGCATGTTTTTCAGGTCTTTAGTCTTCTTGTTGGCTTTCTCTGCATTGTCCCAAAAGCCCGGCTCCTCCATCTCGCGAGAGAGCTCCTCAATTATCTTTTTCTTGTTGTCCAGGTCAAGGGAGGCAGTAACCTCATCCAAAGTACCCTTAAGGCCCTGTATCTCAACCTTCATCTGATCTAAAATTACCATTATTATCTCCTTTTATATTGCTCACCCTCTGCCGTGACAGTTCTTGTACTTTTTGCCGCTTCCGCAAGGGCATGGATCATTGGGATATATCTTGGCTTCAGCTCTCCTCTTTGGAGTCTTAACAGCTGTATCGTCCTTGTTGGTTCCTGTCACTTTGGCAACCTGCTCACGCTCAACCTTCTCTTCGATGTGAACATGGAAAAGAAGCCTTACGGTTTCCTCCTCGATGTTCCTTGTCATCTCATCAAACATCTCATATCCCTCAAGCTTGTACTCAAGCTTGGGGTCTCTCTGAGCATAAGACTGAAGTCCTATACCCTGGCGAAGCTGATCCATATCATCGATGTGATCCATCCACTTTCTGTCTATGACCTTGAGAAGAATTACACGCTCGATCTCTCTTATGGTCTCAGGCTCAGGGAACTCTGCCTCCTTGGCTTCATAGAGCTTCACAGCCTCTTCCTTGAGCTGCTGCTTAAGGCCGGACTTGGTGAGGTTCTCAATCCTTCCTCTGTTGATCTTCTTAAGAGGAACTGTAGGCAGAAGGATCTCATTGAGTTCGCCAAGATCCCAGTTGTCTGCATCCCCTTCTTCTCCGATAGCCGTATCAACAGCCGATTCCACAATATCCGTTATCATCTTGTAGATGGAATCTCTCATGGACTCGCCGTCGAGAACTCTCTTTCTCTCTGCATAGATGATCTCTCTCTGCTCGTTGTTGACCTGGTCATACTCAAGCAGGTTCTTACGAATAGCATAGTTGTTGGACTCAATCTTCTTCTGAGCCGATTCAATGGCTTTGGAAAGAGATGAGTGCTCAATCTCCTGTCCGTCAGGAATCTTCAGGGCATTGAACATAGAGATCAGTCTCTCTGATCCGAACAGCCTCATCAGATTATCTTCAAGAGAGAGGTAGAACTTGGACTCACCGGGGTCTCCCTGTCTTCCGGAACGACCGCGCAGCTGATTGTCAATTCGTCTGCTCTCGTGTCTCTCTGTTCCTATTATCTTAAGTCCGCCTGCCTGGCGGGCCTCGTCATCAAGCTTGATATCGGTACCACGGCCGGCCATATTGGTGGCGATGGTAACGGCGCCGTGTATTCCTGCTTCTGCTACAATCTGAGCTTCCATCTCATGGAACTTGGCATTTAAGACCTGATGCTGAATTCCGCGCTGTCTGAGCATTCTTGAGAGCTCTTCGGATGCTTCGATAGTGATAGTGCCCACAAGAACAGGCTGTCCTTTCTCATGTGATGCCACAACCGCATCGCAGATTGCGTTAAGCTTCTCTTTTCTTGTCTTGTAAACCGCATCCTGGTGATCAATACGGATCACAGGCATGTTGGTAGGTATCTCAATAACATCCATTCCGTAGATGTCACGGAACTCCTGCTCCTCAGTGAGGGCAGTACCGGTCATTCCGCACTTCTTGTCAAACTTGTTGAAGAAGTTCTGGAAGGTGATGGTAGCAAGAGTCTTGGACTCACGCTTAACCTTGACATGCTCTTTGGCCTCGATAGCCTGATGAAGTCCGTCTGAGTAACGTCTTCCGGGCATAACACGGCCTGTGAACTCATCTACGATAAGGACTTCATCGTCCTTGACGATATAGTCGTGATCCTTCTGCATGAGGTTGTTGGCACGAAGAGCAAGTATAATATTGTGCTGAATCTCCAGATTCTCCGGATCAGCCAGGTTCTCTATGCGGAAAAATCTCTCAACCTTGGCCACGCCGCGCTCTGTGAGGTTAACTATCTTATCTTTCTCGTTAACAATAAAGTCACCGGTCTCTTCTCTCTCGACTCCCATGATGGCATCCATCTTGGTGAGTTCCTCCATGTCCTCGCCTCTCTCCATCTGCCTTGCAAGGATATCGCAGGCCTCATAGAGCTTGGTGGACTTGTCTGACTGACCGGAAATGATAAGAGGCGTTCGGGCTTCGTCGATGAGGATGGAATCCACCTCGTCGATGATGCAGTAGTTAAGTCCGCGCAACACGCACTGTTCCTTGTAGATAGCCATGTTGTCACGAAGGTAATCAAATCCGAGTTCGTTGTTGGTTACATATGTGATGTCGCAGTTGTATGCAGCCTTTCTCTCTTCAGAGTTCATGCTGTTCAATACACAGCCGACAGTAAGTCCCAGGAATCTGTGGATCTGTCCCATCTGCTCAGCGTCACGGTTTGCCAGGTAATCGTTGACTGTTACAACGTGGACGCCCTTGCCGGTCAGCGCTTCCAGATATGAAGGAAGTGTAGCCACAAGCGTCTTACCTTCACCGGTCTTCATCTCGGCAATTCTTCCCTGATGGAGGATAACACCGCCAATGAGCTGTACTCTGAAGTGCTCCATTCCAAGCACTCTTCTTCCTGCCTCTCTTACAACGGCATATGCCTCAGGCATGATGTCGTCCAGAGTTGCTCCGTCAGCGAGCCTCTTTTTGAACTCGTCGGTCTTGGCACGAAGCTGCTCATCAGAAAGAGACATCATTTGATCTCTCATCCCCTCGATTGCATCAACCGTTCCCTTGATCCTTCGAAGTTCTCTCTCCGAGTGAGTTCCGATAATCTTATCTAATATACTCATATTTCTCTCCTAAAAAAGGGCAAACTTCACCCTTTATAATAAGCAAAAGTCCACAGCACATTGTAGCAGATTTATCAGTTCTTTTCAACACAGCAAAAAAATTGCACCGGCATCTCCGGTGCAATTTCGCATTGTTTAAATCAGTATTTCTGTGCCTCTTCCTCTCCGTTCATCACGCGGATGGCGCCCTGTGCAAGGGCAAGGAGTTCATCCTCTCCGGGATAAACTGTAACCGGCGCGATCCAGTCAACTCTCTCCTTGATGGCATCGGTGATAACCTGACCATAAGCGATTCCGCCTGTTAAAATGATCTGATCAACCTTGCCCTTAAGGACTGTAGCGCAGGCTCCGATGTTCTTGCATATCTGATAGATAAATGCGTCGCGGACAAGATTGGCTTTCTCGTTGCCCTCTTCACACATCTTGTTTACTTCTCTCATATCATTGGTTCCAAGGTATGCATTGAGTCCGCCGTAGCCAACGATCTTCTTTTTCATCTCATCATAGGTATACTTGCCGGAAAAGCACATATCTACAAGAGCCTTGGCAGGAATTCCGTTAGCTCTCTCAGGTGAGAAAGCTCCGTCTCCGTTAAGTGCCGCATATACATCGATCATCTTGCCGTTCTTGTGAACACCTGTTGATGTGCCGCCGCCCATATGAACTACGATAACGCTTATCTCATCATATCTTTTGCCGATCTCCTTGGCATATCTTCTGGCAACTGCCTTCTGGTTGAGAGGATGGTCGATGGACACACGCTCGATCTCAGGGACACCGGAAATCCTTGCAACGGGCTCCATCTCATCAACAACTACAGGATCTACGATATAAGAAGGAACTCCGATCTCATCTCCGATCTCTCTTGCAAGTATTCCGCCGAGGTTAGACGCATGCTGTCCCTGAACGCCCTTCTTAAGGTCTTCAAGAAGTGCATCTGTGCACTCATAAGTGCCGCCCGGGATGGGGCGAAGAAGTCCGCCTCTTCCTACTATTACATTAAAACTCTTTATATCGATGTTCTCTTTTTTGAGGAAATCAAGAATGATGTTCTTGCGGAAGTCCTTCTGATCGATGATAGAAGCATAGGACTCAATTTCCTCTGTGCTGTGGCGCAGTGTCTCCTCTTTTACAAGAGTCTCATCCTCAAAAATACCAACCTTGGTTGAAGTAGAACCCGGATTAATGATCAAACTTTTTATCATGATTTCTCATCCTTTCTGTATTTCTTGTATAAAGAAACTGTTCTCTGATAATCTAAGCTCCTGTGAAAAGCCTTGGAAGTCTTACAGAATACCCTTCTTCTTGTCCTCAGCAACAACTGCTGCAAGAGCAATTGAGTTGACCTTAACTTCAACTGAGTCTGACCTTGATGTGAGGATTACAGGTGCCTTGGTTCCTGTTAAGATATTGCCGTTCTTGACTTTAGCAAGACGTACAATAGTCTTGTATGTGAGATTTCCTGCGTGGATGTCAGGGAAAAGAAGGATATCGGCATCGCCTACGATCTTCCTGTCAAGAGCGCCAGCCTTGTGCTTGGCTGCCTCAGGATCGATCGCAAGATCCATTGAAAGAGGTCCGTCAACGATACAGTTCTTGATCTCGCCCTCTTCGTTCATCCTTGTAAGCTCAGCTGCTTCAACTGTTACAGGCATCTTGGGATTAACAACCTCTACTGCTGCAAGAGGTGCAACCTTAGGGCACTCAACTCCGCAGGCTCTTGCTACTTCTACAGTATATTCAATGATGACCTTCTTGTCCTCAAGAGTGGGGTATGGCATAAACGCAACGTCTGTAAGGAACAGGAGTCTGTCGATTCCGGGGATCTCAAATACACATACATGTGAAAGAGGACGTCCTGTTCTGAGGCCAACCTCCTTGTCCAGCACGCTCTTAAGGAAATCCCTTGACTCCAGAGCACCCTTCATGTAGATGTCTGCCTTGCCGTCGTGAACCAATGAAACCGCACATCTTGCAGCCTCGAGGGTATCCTTGACATCAATGATCTCGTACTCAGAGATGTCCATTCCCACCTCTTTGGCCTTCTCGGCAATCTGATCCTTGTCACCAACAAGGATAGGGTCTACTATGCCTCTCTCCTTGGCAACCTTAACCGCCTCAAGAACATGTGTATCCTGGGCAACTGCCACAGACATCTTCTTGGTGTCAGCGGTCTTGAGCTTAGCTAAAATGTCATCAAAGTTCTTACTCATCAGTAAATAACCTCCATAAAAAGAAATGTAGTGTTCAATTCGCCATATGACAAAATTTTAACACTACACTGCTTCATTTGCAATGTGAAGAATATAAAAGTTTCATTACGAAAAGAGCTTTCCAGACCGGACCGGTTTGGAAAGCTCTTTTATTGTACCTTATGTGAAATTATCATCAGATCTTCTGATCAGCTCACCGGCCTTGCGACGAGTTCGCCGTTCTCCACATCAAACTCTATAGCGTCGTGAGGCTTTACTCTGTCTTCAAGGATCAGTTTGGCTGAAAGTGTCTCCACATATTTCTGGACATATCTCTTAAGGGGTCTTGCTCCGTATATAGGGTCGTAGGCCTCATCAATAATGTGCTCTCTTGCGGCATCCGTAAGTCTTACGGAAATCTCCCTGTCAGAGAGTCTCTTATTGAGGTCATCTACAATGAGTCCCACGATGTTGCCGATGTTGTCCTTGGTCAGAGGCTTGAACATTATGATCTCATCAAGCCTGTTGAGGAACTCAGGCCTGAAGTGGGCGCGAAGATCCTCCATTGTCTCATTCTGCGCATCTTCGCTTATAGTGCCATCACTCCTTATTCCGTCGAGAAGGTACTGTGCTCCGATGTTGGAAGTCATAATGAGGATTGTGTTCTTAAAGTCAACTGTCCTTCCCTGAGAATCAGTAACCCTGCCGTCATCAAGGATCTGAAGAAGCACGTTAAAGACATCCGGATGGGCCTTCTCGATCTCATCGAAAAGAACTACCGCATAGGGCTTACGTCTCACAGCTTCTGTCAGCTGACCGCCCTCCTCATATCCCACATATCCGGGAGGTGCTCCGATGAGTCTGGACACGGAGAACTTCTCCATGTACTCACTCATATCAATTCTGACCATATTGTTCTCATCGTCAAAGAGCGCCTGTGCAAGGCTCTTGGCAAGCTCTGTCTTACCTACGCCGGTAGGTCCGAGGAACAGGAAGGAACCGATGGGCTTACTGGGATCCTTGATCCCTGCTTTAGATCTCATGATGGCCTCAGAGACCTTGGTAACTGCATCATCCTGACCGATGACGCGGTGATGAAGCTCATCTGCCAGATGCAGAGTCTTGTTCCTCTCGCTCTCAGTCAGCTTGTTCACAGGGATGCCGGTCCATCTGCTGATGATACCTGCAATCTCCTCTTCCGAAACCCTCTCATGCACAAGCTGGGTATCGTTCTCACCGGCCTTGACAGCCTCCTCAGCCTCCTCCAGCTGCTTCTTAAGGGCAGGGAGTTTGCCATACTGAAGCTCTCCGGCCTTTTCATAGTCACCGTTTCTCTGGGCGATGGCTATCTCGGAATTGATGGTATCTATCTGCTCACGCATGGCAGCAAGCTTATCGACGGCCTGCTTCTCATTGTCCCACTGAGCCTTTCTGGTATCAAATTCCTCGCGAAGCTCCGAGAGTTCTTTCTGCAGGTTCTTAAGGCGCTCAATGCTGAGGGAATCATCCTCCTTCTTAAGAGCAGCTTCCTCAATCTGCATCTGCATGATCTTACGGTTCATCTCATCAAGCTCCGCCGGCATTGAATCCATCTCTGTCTTGATCAGCGCACAGGCCTCATCCACCAGGTCGATGGCCTTATCAGGAAGGAACCTGTCCGAAATATATCTGTTGGAAAGAACTGCCGCGCTCACCAGCGCAGAGTCCATGATCTTAACTCCGTGAAAGACCTCGTACCTCTCCTTAAGGCCCCTCAAGATACTGATGGTATCCTCAACTGTAGGCTCATCCACCATAACCGGCTGGAAACGTCTCTCAAGGGCCGCATCCTTCTCGATGTACTGCCTGTACTCGTTCAGCGTCGTTGCACCGATGCAGTGGAGCTCACCCCTTGCGAGCATGGGCTTTAGCATGTTGCCGGCATCCATGGCGCCGTCGGTCTTACCTGCACCAACGATCAAATGCAGCTCATCTATGAAAAGAATGATCTCACCATCCGACTGTT
>CAMNOS010000039.1 GCA_946546925.1 uncultured Butyrivibrio sp. | reverse complement strand
TCCAGAGCTTCCTTGATGGTGAGGTTAGATACCTTTCACTTAAGCTCAAGAATCCTGAGAGAGCTGCTAAGCTCAACGCTGCTGCAGCACAGCATGCTAAGGAGCACAGAGCTTATCTTGAAAAGCTTGTTACTCTTTACGGCAAAGACTGATAAAGACAGCTGTTTAATAAAAAGAGAAAGGCTGCAGGGCACACGCCCTGCAGCCTTTTTTGCGCCCTTTAATTAATATAAAAAGGCCACGCAATCTGTGACTGCGTGGCCTTAATTTCAAATTCTGGAAAGTGTCTGCACTGCGTTGCCGGGAATCACCACCGTGTAGTGCTCAGCCAGATAGTGCTCATCTGCTGTGCTGCCGATCTCGGTCTTGCCGTACTCGGTAAGGAGCGAGCAGATATTGGTAAAAAGTGTCTCGTCCATGTCGCCCTGATGTAGTATCAGGTAGTACTTGCCCTTGGATTCACTCTTGTAGAGAGTGTTGATCCCATTAAATTTCCTGCTGACTATTGCTGCAAATTTTGTGACCTCATGTAGTGAGTCAAAGGAGAAGATCCTGGAGCCCTTGCGGCTTGGAAGACCTTTCTTTTTGGGTCCCCCTGTCTTTTCCTTGACCTTTTTGGAATCGGACTGTGAGCTAAGTGGCGAGTCTGTCAAGTCGTTCATGTTGCTGTGCTGAAGCCTCTTGAAGAGATTCATGACGTCTTCTTCATCCTCGTCCTCTTCTTCGTCATCGTAGTAATCGCCCTCTTCGTAGTCCTCATCCTCATCCTCTTCGTCCCTGACTGAGGGAGCAAAGTTGGAGAACCTTGTGTCGAGTTCGTCCGGATCCTCCACCTTGGTGATGATAAGTACGATACACTCGGAGTTGATGGGGATTGCCTCAATCATCAGCGGAGTATCCTCGGCATCAAAACCGAATTCTATATTGGCCTGCTGCATCATGTCCTGAAAAAGCTCCTTGGCCTTATCGGTTCCATATGCCAGCTCTGTAATTTTGAGGTCTCTCTTTGCAAGGTCGTCGCGGGTAAGTGTACATCTGATTTGGTGATCATTGACTCTTTCAATCTTCATGATGCATACCTCCTTGCTTTGGAATACATAGATACTAAATTATACACTTTTCTATGTCAATAGATATATCGTCTTTTTTTAGTGAAAACTTGCGTCTGTAGCGCAATCTTAAGAATTTCTATCGGAAATCTTAAGGAAATCTTAAGAAATTTCGACGGTAAATCTTAAGAATTTCCTGTTAGTATATTTTTTGTGAGGTGCCCCGGCGGAATATATGATCCGGAAAGGAGGCACGATAAGGGAAAATACTCGACAGTCTAACTATTCTGGTTATTCAATTTTCCTGCCCCAAGGCAGGATGTCTTACAAATAGTTTCTGATTTGTAGATCCCCTAAACAGATATAACAAACAACGTACACATATAAAACAAAATTAGTATTTTCTATATTAATTATACCATATTTTGTGTGATTCACTATATGGTAGACAAGGATTTGTGTCGCGGTACCTCACTACATTAAAAAATGTCAAATTAAAAAGAAGGTCCCAGCCGGCTTTTGCAGGAATTTATCACAGGGCAAGACCTTTTGGTATGAAGACCTTCAGCAAAACAAAGTAAATATCAGTAATTTTTATCAATCCTTTATTGAAAGTGCGAGGACCCCATCCAAGCAGTACTGTTATTACTTTCATAATGACGCAGACACTTAAGTCTGCTATAATATAGGGCGATTGTAAAGGAGCCAGAATATGAAGAAAAAGGTAATTCCGGCGATTATAATAATCGCCCTTATTTTTGTATTTGCAGGAATATTTGTACTTCAACAGTTCATGAAGCGCTATTCATACAGCACTGAAAAGGCGGATCTTGAGAGCTACTTCGGTGTTCAGGACGAGAGTGATGTCCCGATAGTTTTTGAAAATGAAGTCATTGATGATCACGCAAGGCTTGTAGACGGAACATACTATATGGATTTTGCTTCTGTTCAGAAGTACCTTAACGACAGGTTTTATTACGGAACAGAAGACGGTACTCTCATCTACACAACTCCGGATGCCATAATCACCAGCAGCATTAATACTGACAGCTGGTCGGATTCCAACGGTGCTTACGGGCAGGAGGAATATATTATATCAAGACTTGAGGGAGAGACGCTTCTTGTAGCCCTTGATTATGTCAAAAAGTATACCAACTTTTTCTACGAAGGCTTTTCAGATCCAAATCACATGGTTCTTGTGACGAGCTGGGAGGATGAGCAGACAGCAACAGTTGAGAAGGAGACTCAGATTCGGCTCAGAGGCGGCGTCAAGAGCGAAGTTCTGCGTGAGCTTGCCAAGGGCGAGAGCGTAGAAGTTTTGGAAGAGCTTGAGTCCTGGTCCAGAATCGCTACCAATGACGGCTACATCGGGTATGTTGAGAACAAAAAGCTTTCAGATGTCACCACTAAGAGCCCCATTCCCGTGACTGATTATACCGAACCTGAGTACACGAGTATTTCCAGGGACTACACTATCAACCTGGGCTTCCACAATATCGGAGGACCGGCCGGCAATGACACTCTGAACGATGTGACAGCATCGGCCAGGAGCCTGAACGTCATCTCTCCAACCTGGTTTGCAGTTACAGATAATGACGGATCCATCAGAAGCTTTGCTTCTTCTTCCTATGTAAGTGCAGCTCATTCCAAGGGGCTTGAGGTCTGGGGACTTCTTGATAACTTCACGGGTGGAGCCGAGGTGTCAAGCCATGAGTTCCTGAGCCACGCAGCAAGCAGGGCGGCGCTCATAGAGAACGTGGTGTCTGAAGCGGTTAATTATGAACTTGATGGTATAAACCTTGATTTTGAGATGGTTGCGGCAGAGGACGGACAGTCCTTTGTGGAATTTGTAAGAGAGCTCTCAATTGCCTGCAGGAGAGAGGGACTTGTCTTTTCCATAGACAACTATGTTCCCATGAACTTCAATGACTATTACGACCTTGAGGAGCAGGGAATTGTCGCCGACTACTGTATAATCATGGGTTACGACGAACACTACGCAGGATCCAAGGAGGCGGGATCGGTTGCTTCTCTTTCTTATGTAGAGAACGGCATCATCAACACCCTCAAGGAAGTTGATCCTAACAAGGTCATAAACGCGGTTCCCTTCTACACCAGGATCTGGCACACAAATAACGGACAGGTGACAAGCGAAGCTGTGGGCATGCAGACGGCCGCTGACTACATCAGCAACCACGCCATAGAAATGACATGGAATGCAGTGGCGGGTCAGAACTACGGCGAGTATACGGATAATAGCGGAGTTCTCCATCAGGTATGGATGGAGGATGCCACTTCAATCGGACAGAAGATCGACTCTATGAGAGCAAGCGGCATTGCCGGCATTGCAACCTGGTCACTGGGAATGGAGACCGGCGATGTCTGGGATGTGATAGCAGATTATGTTAACAACGGCTGAGGGATATGAATACTGAGATAGTTACTATAGAAGAAAAGAATATTGATGACCTTGCCAAAGAAAACCTTCAGAGGGCAGGGAATATTATAAGAAACGGAGGCCTCGTGGCATTTCCGACGGAGACGGTATATGGTCTTGGCGGCGATGCGCTTCAGCCAGAGTCATCCAGAAAGATTTATGCTGCCAAGGGACGTCCGTCGGACAACCCGTTGATAGTGCATGTTGCTGATATGGAGTCTGTGTCAGAGATCGTGACAGCTGTGCCTGATGAGGCTCAAAAGCTTGCGGATGCTTTCTGGCCGGGCCCGCTTACAATGATAATGAATAAGAACGACAGGGTTCCCTACGAGACCACCGGAGGCCTTGATACGGTCGCAATCAGAATGCCCAATAACAGGATAGCGCTGGAATTAATAAAGAGATCCGGGGGCTTCATCGCAGCGCCCAGCGCCAACACATCGGGAAGGCCGAGCCCGACTCTTGCAAGATACTGCGTTGAGGATCTAATGGGCAAGATTGAAATGATAATAGATGGCGGCCAGGTGGGAATAGGACTTGAGTCCACGATAGTTGATCTGACAGGAGAGCGGCCCATGATACTGCGTCCGGGATACATCACAGTTGAGATGCTTAGAGATGTGCTTGGAGCTGTGGATATCGACAGGACGATAATTGCACCCGACTCCGGTGTCAGACCCAAGGCCCCTGGAATGAAATACAGGCACTACGCGCCTAAGGGTGTCCTCACGATCGTCGAGGGTCCAAGCGACAAAGTGGCCGAATACATCAACACTAAGGCTCTTGAAGCTGCAGATCAGGGCAAAAGAGTCGGAGTCATCGGAACTGAATCGACCAAAGAGCTCTACAGGGCCGATGTGGTGAAGAGCGTAGGCGACAGGAACGATGAGAACACCATCGCCCACGAGCTGTTCAAGGTCCTTAGGGAATTCGATGATGAGAATATCGAAGTGATGTTTTCGGAGTCTTTTGATGACAGCGGCATCGGACAGGCCATAATGAACAGGCTTCTGAAGGCAGCAGGCCACTGCGTTATCAGGTTATAGGTGCTATAATTAGTTTTGGAGTAATCAGCATGACCATGCGGATTTTCAGATCCGCATCATATAAAAGAAGGAAGGTATTGTAAAATGATAGCACTTGCAAGCGATCACGGCGGATTTGATCTCAAGGAAGCAGTTAAGAGGCATTTGGAAGAAAGAGGCATTGAATACAAGGATTTTGGAACCTATGACAAGAACTCATGCGACTATCCGGATTTTGGAAGGGCTGCTGCAGAAGCGGTGGCTTTTGGTGAGTGTGAGAAGGGAATAGTCATCTGCACTACGGGCATCGGTATATCGATCGTTGCCAACAAGGTGAAGGGTGTAAGATGTGCTCTCTGCTCGGAGGTTACAACAGCAAGACTTACAAGGGAACACAACGATGCCAATGTCCTTGCCATGGGCGGCGGCTTTGTGGGAGAACTTCTCGCTTTTGAAATCGTCGATACATTCCTTGATACTGAGTTCTCGGGACTTGAGAAGCATTCAAGAAGAATATCCAAGATTAGTCAGATAGAAGAATAACAGAACAGGAGGCGCCATATGGGAAAAGTAGTTATCATGGATCACCCGCTGATCCAGCATAAGATCGGTTATATCAGGAGAATAGATACAGGTACCAAGGATTTCAGGCAGGCAATCGGCGAGATCGCCAATCTTATCTGCTATGAGGCAACAAGGGACCTTGAACTTGAAGATGTGGAGATTGAGACACCTATCTGCAGGACAACTGTTAAAGCGCTCAAGGGAAGGAAACTCTGCATCGTTCCCATCCTCAGAGCCGGACTTGGAATGGTTGACGGTATTATGAAACTGATACCCACTGCAAGAGTAGGACATATCGGACTCTACAGAGACCCCGAGACCTTAAAGCCTGTTGAGTACTACTGCAAGATGCCTGCAGATATCTCTGAGAGGGAGATTTTTGTAGTTGATCCCATGCTTGCAACCGGCGGCTCTTCAGTGGCTGCTATTCAGATGCTCAAGGACAGGGGCTGTAAAAAGATACATTTCATGTGCATAATTGCTGCGCCTGAGGGCTTAAAGGCTATGCAGGAAGCTCACCCTGATGTTGACATCTACGTTGGAGCCCTTGATGAGAGGCTCAACGAACACGGCTACATCGTGCCGGGGCTTGGCGACGCAGGAGACAGGATTTTCGGAACCAAGTAAGCGACAGGGTGATTCTTAAATGTACGCAGGACTGCGGCAGCGCAAGCAGAGCAATCCTGTTATCGCCGATTATATACGGGAGGACGCGCATGAAAAGAGAAGGCTACATTTCCTGGGACGAGTACTTTATGGGGGTTGCGAAGCTTGCAGCCATGAGATCCAAGGATCCCAACACTCAGGTTGGAAGCTGCATAGTCAGTGAAGACAACAACATCCTTTCCATGGGATATAACGGCTTTCCGAAGGGATGCTCAGATGACGAGTTTCCCTGGGAGAGAGAGGCAGATGAGGAGCTTGGGACCAAGTATCCTTTTGTTACTCACAGCGAGCTCAATGCCATCCTCAATTACAGAGGCGGGAGCCTGGTGGGTGCCAAGATATATGTATCTCTTTTCCCGTGTAACGAGTGTGCCAAGGCAATAATTCAGTCCGGCATAAGGACTGTTGTCTATGACAGCGATAAATACAGCGATACGCCTGCGACCAAGGCATCCAAGAGAATGTTTGATGCGGCGGGAGTGAGGTACTATCAATATCAGCCCAGCGGAAGGAATATTAAGATAACCATCTGAAGCCAGGCATGAAGATAAGTAAAGTGACTATAACCCCAAAAGACAACTTCATAAAGAAAGCTTTTTTCAGGGTGTCTGCGGGCGCTATGGCCATACTGCTTATTGCCGCTGTTCCTGCAGGCAGTGTCAGGGCGACGGAGACCACCAAGAAGCAGCTGGAGGAAGCCAAAAAAGCCAAAGAACAGTCCCAGAGCGAGCTCGATGACACCAAGGACGATATAGCTGAGATGAACGAGGAGAAGACCTCGCTTCAGGGACAGCTCAGCAACCTGAACTCACAGCTCACCGAAGTCAGCAACAATCTGGAGAACATCGAGGAACAGATATCAGACAAGGAACTCGATATCGAGAACACCATGATGGAGCTGGATTCTGCGAAGGCCAGAGAGCAGGAGCAGTATGCTTCAATGAAGAAGCGCATCCAGTTTATGTATGAGAAGCAGGATCACCTGCTCATGGGATCACTTCTGGGCGGAAGCAGTTTTGCAGATTTTCTCAATCAGAGCAATTACTTTGAACAACTCGCGGCCTACGACAGGAAGCTGTTCAACGAATACATAGAGACGAGAGAGCTGATCGAAGAAAAAGAGGCGACTCTTAAAGAGGAAAGAGATCAGCTTGAGGAGTACAGGGTCAAGGAGCAGGCGGAGCAGAGCAGGGTGTCAAGCCTTGTGAGTCAGACCTCGGGTTCGATCAGGCAGTATGCCAACGACATTTCAGATGCGGAGTCGAGAGCTCAGGCTCTTGAGGACCAGATCAAGGCACAGGATGCTGACATAAAGAAGCTTGAAGCCAAGCTTGCTGAGGAGATCAGACTCTCGAAGCTTGCAAGAGCATCCACCTGGAGGAATATCTCGGATGTGACTTTTGCTCAGGGAGACAGAGCTCTTTTGGCAAACCTCATTTACTGCGAAGCGGGATCAGAGCCCTACGAAGGGAAAGTTGCCGTAGGGGCTGTAGTCATCAACAGGGTGTTGAGTTCAGTTTATCCAGATACTGTTGTCGGAGTGATATATCAGAGCAAACAGTTTTCCCCTGTGGCGAGCGGAAGGCTTGCCCTTGCGCTTGCGGACAACAAAGCAAACGCTGACTGTTACCGGGCAGCTGATGAGGCTATGAAGGGCTATTCAAATGTAGGTAACTGCGTGTACTTCAGGACTCCGGTGCCGGGACTTACCGGAACAAACATCGGCGGACACGTATTCTACTGATCTGAAGAAGACCTGCAATACTCTTCGATGGGAGCAGCCAGAGGCTCAATGCCATCTGAATAGATTTCACCAAGGAGCCTGTTCAGGGAGAGCAGGCTCTTTTTAAGAAGGCTCTCATCAATAAGACGCTTTTCAAAGGCTTCGGACAGTTCATCAAGATCGACGACGCGGATCCTTCCGTCAGGGTAAATCTTGACATCGGCAAGAAGATCGATGACCAGAAGAGAATTCCTGTCTTCATCGAACTCGTAGGTTATGATGTCGCAGTACCAGCACAGAAGGGAACCATCACTTTTTATGAACTTGCTGATCTTGTAGCCTCTGTCGAGATAGTAGCATGAATATCCGCATGCAAGATCGCACCGATCTCTGATCGTCTTCCACTGGGTTACGAGCATACTTTCGGTGCGTTTAAGAATGATATCATCTTTAAGTTCCACGCATTCATCCGGGATGAAGCGCCTGCGAAATAAAGTTGGATTATTCATACAAAAATAATACTCTTACAGAAATTGAAAGTCAATTATGCGAGAAAAACCAATTAGACTAACAATAATAAAGACGGTTTACTTCTTTCTGGTGCTGCTTGTGGCCATATTTGTGGTGAGCAGGTTTGCCGGCGCGGACAATGCCGATATGTCGGCTCCGATGGGCAAGGCATCTCTTCCTGTTGTGACACTAAGCTGTGACGGAAAAGAGATAAACCCTCTCCACGGCTATATCAGCGAGATGGATATAAAGTATCTTCGGGGTACAATAATACCGGTCGGCGCCGGAAGAGAAGTTGATTTTGATATAAATACATACGGCAGCGATGTATGGAACCTGGCTTTTGAAGTCAGGAGTATCAGCGGAGACAGCCTTGTGGAGCGGACAGTTATTTCTGACTACAACGAGAGCAGCGAGCATATCAGGGGCTCTTTTCAGCTCAAGGATCTCATAACCGCCAGCAGGGAATACATGCTGGTGTTTACCATGGATACTGATCTTGGAACTGCCAGATACTACTCAAGGCTTGTCTGGACAGAGGACGATTCCAGATATCACATAGATGAGGAACTTGATTTTGTTCTCGGATTTTCCGAGGCGACCTTCAGTAAAACTGAGGCTGAAGAGTACTCCAGGTACCTCGAGTCCAATTCCGATGGTGACAACACCACTTTTAACAGAGTCAATATTCACAGCAGCTTCAGCCAGGTGACATGGGGAGACATGAACATCACAAGGCATACGACTCCTGAAGTTTATGTGACGGATCTCCACTCCCAGACGGGTAGCTACAAGCTGGTCTACAGAGTGACGGTGCGTGACGGCGCTGTATCAAGACTCTACAATGTAAATGAGTGCTTCAGAGTCAGGTATACGTCAGACAGGATGTATCTTCTCAACTATGAGAGGACCATGAACTATATATTTGACTCAGGCTCCTATGCCATGGGGACTAATTCCATCGCGCTTAGTATATCCGACCCGGAGCTTCAGCTTCTGGAGTCGGGAGGCGGAAGCGCCTTTGCGTTTGTAAGTGAGAACAGGCTGTACATGTTTAACAATGCTGAGAGCAGGATGGCATATCTCTTTGGATTCTACGACACGGAGAATGATGACATAAGAACAAGATGGGACAATCATTCCGTCAAGATCCTGAAGGTCGATGAGTCCGGGAGTGTCCGATTTGCCATTGCGGGATATATGAACCGCGGTATCCATGAAGGATGCGTCGGAATTGCAGTATATGACTACAACTCAGCAATCAATGCTGTGGAGGAACTTGCGTTTATTGAGAGTACGCAGTCGGCGGAGATTCTCCGCTCTTATGTTGGCTCCATAGCCTATGCCAGCAGCGGCGATGTCTTTTACGCGATGCTTGATCAGAACATCTATGCGATTGACCTTCTTGATAAGACTGCCAGCCTTGTGGTTGACAATATCGGAGCCGGTGAGTACAAGATATCACAGTCTGAGAGCACAATCGCCTGGCAGAACAGCCTTGGCAGCCTAAACCTTTTGAACCTTAGCAATAAAGTTGGCTCGGAGATAGAAGCTGAGAGCGGCGAGTACATAATCCTTCTGGGATTTATGGGAGAGGATCTTGTTTACGGAAGATGCCGCCAGGAAGACGTAGTATCAGACAGGATGGGCAATCCCATCTATCCCATGTACAACATAAGGATTGAGGATCTTGAAGGCAACACGCTGGAGAATTATCACCCCGATGGAATCTATGTGACGGGTGTTGACATTAACGGCAATCAGATCAGGCTGACCAGGCTTACCAGGGATGAGTCCGGTGAGAACTTTATCCCCACCTACGATGACCAGATTATGAGCACACTCAAGGCAGAAGCCGGAAGTAATACTGTAAGCGTTCTTTCTGTGGATGTCTTTGAAAAGATTGTACAGATAACTACCAAGAGTGACATAAAGGCTAAGCAGCTCAGGGTTCTGACACCAAATCAGACACTGTTTGAGGGCACAAGAAATGTTAAGCCGGATATTATAAGGGATGCTTCAGAGAAGCCTTTCTACTATGTATATGGTCTTGGTGACATCATCGGTATTTACACGGACCCCGCTGATGCAGTGAAGATCGCCTATGATGCGCCCGGAGTTGTTGTCGGCGATGACAATGACTATGTGTGGTTCAAGGGCAATCTTTTAAGATCCAATCAGATCATGTCAATAACGAGAACGGCGGAGGGGTATGAAGACATGACCTCCAAGGATCCGACAGCTGTCTGTCTCGACCTCATATTGCGTTTTGAGGGCCTTAGCAGGGATATGGATTCTCTGACTGAAGGCGTAAATGTGGTGGACGAACTAAGGAGTTCTCTGTCCGATTATCAGATCCTTGAGCTTGACGGGTGCCCGCTCCAGTCGATGCTCTACTACGTCAATCAGGATATCCCGGTGATGGCGATGCTCAATGATGGCTCAGCGCTCCTTGTCATCGGCTTTAACGACCTCAATACGGTTCTGGTTAATCCTGATAACGGACAGGTGTACAAGTACGGAATGAACGACTCGGACAAGCTCTTTTCCGAGAACGGCAATCACTTCATTACATATATAAAGAGAAAATGACGGATGCGCAGTTTATGAAATATTAACTTGTATGCAATTGATTGCTGGCATATAATAAAGCGCAAGTACTTAGAGTTTTATTAAGAATGGAGTAATTCATGACAGATAACAGAAATGACGACCTCGATTTCAGAGAGATAACAGATGATGAATCAGTAGATATTACTGATGATACATCAGCTAAAACTGACGGATCAGATTCAGATGCTTCAAGCGCTGAGAAAAGTAGCAGTGAAGGAAGCACCACGGCAGATAAAACCGGTGAAAATGACGGACAGCCTCAGTATGAGGATGTATGTTTTGTCTGCAGAAGACCGGAGAGCAAGGCGGGGAAAATGTTCCATTTGCCCAATAACATCTGCATCTGCGACGACTGCATGCACAAGACAATGGATGCTGTCAGCCAGTTTGATTACCAGAATATGCTCAATAATCCCTCGCTTATGAATGAACTCAATAAGCACTCCGGGGGATTTCCCAACTTCGGATTCTTCGGAGATGGCTTTGGCAAGGACGGTTTCAATCTCGGCGGAGGGATTCCCAATTCCCAGAAGATCAAGAAAAAGAGCGAAAAGTCAGCAAAGCCTGTCTTTGATATCAAGAATATCCCGGCTCCCCACAAGATCAAGGCCAAGCTTGATGAGTATGTGATCGGCCAGGACAAGGCCAAGAAAGTGATGTCGGTAGCGGTGTACAATCACTACAAAAGAGTTGCTACTGATACGATGGATGAGATCGAGATAGAGAAGAGCAACATCCTTCTTCTTGGACCGACAGGAAGTGGTAAGACCTACCTTGTCAAGACACTTGCAAGACTTCTTGATGTGCCCCTTGCAATTGCTGATGCAACGAGCCTTACAGAAGCCGGCTATATCGGCGATGATATCGAGAGCGTAGTGAGCAAGCTCCTTGCGGCAGCAGGCAACGACGTTGAGAAGACTGAGCACGGGATCATCTTTATCGATGAGATTGACAAGATAGCCAAGAAAAAGAATACCACTTCCCGCGATGTGAGCGGAGAGTCTGTTCAGCAGGGTATGCTTAAACTCCTGGAAGGCTCCAATGTTGAGGTACCTGTGGGAGCAGGCAGCAAGAACGCAATGGTTCCTCTGGCGACAGTCAACACAAGGAACATTCTCTTTATCTGCGGAGGTGCTTTCCCGGATCTTGAAGAGATAATAACACAGCGACTCAATAAGCAGACTTCGATCGGCTTTGACGCTGACCTCAAGGACAAGTATGAGGATGACCCGAATATCCTTTCAAATGTGACAATCGAGGATCTCAAGAAGTTTGGAATGATACCCGAGTTCCTTGGAAGGCTTCCAATCATCTGCACACTTCAGGCTCTGACCAAGGATATGCTTGTTAAGATTCTTAAAGAGCCCAAGAATGCTATCCTTAAGCAGTATCAGAAGCTCCTGGCCCTTGATGAAGTGGAACTTAAGTTTGACGATACGGCCCTTGAAGCCATAGCTGAGAAGGCCATGGAAAAAGACACGGGAGCCAGGGCTCTGCGTGCCATTATAGAAGAATTCATGCTTGATATCATGTATGAGATCCCCAAGGATGAGAACATAGGAACTGTGACCATCACAAGGGATTACATCGAAGGAAAGGCATCACCTCTTATCGAGATCAGAAGTGACAGCGTTCAGGGCAGGCTCCCTGAGAAAAAAGAGGAGCAGCTCCCGCAGTTTGAAGGTGAAGCGGTGGAAGTATAAGAATTTGCATATTTCAAAAAACTGGCTGAAATATATATTTCAGCCAGTTTTTTGAAATCTATGAATTGTCTTGAAAATCTCTTACGCTACGATTACTGTGCCGGCCTTGCCTTTGAGAGCATCGCCTACAGTGCTGATAGAGGTTATAAGGACCTGTCCTTTCGGATTGGCCTGAAGGAACTCTATGGCTGCCTCGATCTTGGGGAGCATGTCGACTTCGCCAAACTCGCCTTCTTCGATGTACTTACGGGCATCGGCTGCTGTCATCCTGAGGATCGGCTCCTCTTCAGGGGTCTCATAATTCTTGTATACGTAGGGAACTGATGTGAGGATGATGAGCCTGTCAGACTTAAGGTCTGCTGCAAGCTTGCCGGCAATCGCATCCTTTTCTATTACGGCGGATGCGCCCTTGAGCACATGACCCTGTTCGATAACGGGGATTCCGCCGCCTCCGCAGGCAATGACTTCCTGACCTGCGTCGACAAGTGCTCTGATTGCATCTATTTCGACTATATCTATGGGCTTAGGGGCAGCGATTATCCTTCTGTAACCCTTGCCGGGCTCTTCTCTGACAAAATTCCCCTTTTTGATCTCATTGTCTGCGTCTTCCTTGGACATGTGACGGCCGATTGCTTTAGTGGGCGCATAGAACGCCTCATCGTAGGGATCGACAGTAACCTGTGTGAGAATTGTGCTTACAGGTGTTGAGATTCCGCGGCTTGTCAGCTCTGTCTTTAACGAATTCTGGATATCGTATCCGACATAGCCCTGGCTCATGGCACTGCACACGCACATGGGAGCAGCTGTGTAGTCGATATATATTCTGTGCAGCTCAGTCATTGCCTTGTGTATCATGCTGACCTGCGGGCCGTTTGAGTGGGTGATGATGAGCTGGTATCCGGCTTCGATCAGGTCTGCCAGTGCTCTGGCTGTTACTTTGGTTGCGTTCATCTGTTCATTGGTAGTTACTCCCAAGGCCTCATGACCTAAGGAAACTACGGCCTTTATGCTTTCCATTTGACTTAGGATCCCCCTTCGGATTTGATAGATATAGCTATTTTACCCTATTTATGCGTGTTTTTAAAGAAAAGAAAAATTGTGCTTGATATTTTTTCTTTTTGTAGTAGACTATTCACTTGTCTGAAACAAATTGTTCGTTATTTTGAATGTGCCGATGCACAGGAGATTGATTGAGTTATGCAGAGAAAATCAAATATAAGGGATCTGACAATCGGCAATCCGATGAAGCTTATAACCGGATTTGCTCTTTCCCTGTTCTGGGGAATGTTATTTCAGCAGCTTTACAACATAATAGACACGGCCATTGTTTCGTGGTTCATAGGAAAAGAGGCATACACGGGTGTAGGTACTACAGGTGCCATCAATTTCCTCATCATGGGCTTCTGTATGGGAGTATGCAACGGTTTCGCAATTCCAGTTGCACAGAGGTTTGGTGCAAGGGACTTTAAGAGCATGAGAAGGTTTGTGTCCCACGCAATTATCCTCAGCGTTGTCTTTGCTGTTGTCATGACTTTTTTTGTCAGTATTTTCTGCAGACAGATACTGATTGCCATGAACACACCGGAAGATGTTCTTGAGTACGCCTACCGATACATAATTGTGATATTCCTGGGCATCCCCGTGACTTATATGTACAACCTGCTCTCGGGAATAATAAGAGCTCTCGGAGACAGCAGGCATCCTGTACAGTTCCTGATAATCGCATCCATTATAAACATCGGTCTTGACCTTTTGTTCATTATCCCTCTTCACATGGGGATCACGGGAGCGGCTCTGGCAACAGTCATTTCCCAGGGGATTTCCGGAGTTATGTGTCTTGTCTTTATAATTAAAAAGATAGAGATCCTGCACCTGAAAAAAGAAGACTGGAATCCGGATCGTTCTCACTTTGGAATCCTGCTCAACATGGGTGTGCCTATGGGGCTTCAGTATTCAATTACCGCAATTGGAAGTGTTATCCTGCAGACTGCCATTAACAGTCTGGGAACTGATGCTGCGGCAGCTGTCACTACCGCACAGAAAGTCGGAATGTTCTTTTGCATTCCGTTTGATGCCCTTGGTTCCACAATGGCGACCTATGGCGGACAGAATGTCGGAGCCAAACAGCTCGAGCACCTTCAGGAGGGCCTTGTTGCCGCTGTAAAGCTCGGATGTGGATATGCGCTCCTGGCATTTCTGGTGCTGTACTTCTTTGGAAGGGACTTTGCCATGATCTTCCTGGATGCGCAGGATGCGGCCTGCCTGGACAATGCGCACCTGTATCTGACCATTAATGCGGCTTTCTATATTCCGCTTGCTCTGGTGAATATAGTCAGGTTCCTAATCCAGGGCATGGGATTCTCCATGTTCGCAGTGCTTGCGGGGGTCATGGAGATGATAGGAAGAACGATCGTTGCGATGGTGCTTGTGCCCGTTTTTGGGTTCCCCGCAATATGCTTTGCCAGCCCGATCGCATGGGTACTTGCTGATGCATTTCTCATCCCGGCTTACATATCGGTCAAGAATAAGCTTAAGAAGATATTTAACGGCCAGGTTGAGATATACTGATAAAAGAGTAACTGCAGCCGCGTTAATGATATGCCTGTCAGTCGTTGATCCCGCGGACCATGTTGGGGTCGATATCCGGATTGATCTTGGTGATCCTGCGGTCATAGGTCATCAGGCCGTTAACCTCTTCTTCAACGTCGGAGACCTGTGTGTACACGGCTCCGGACAAGCCCTTTGCAATAAGAGGCTTCATATCGGCATTTATAAGATTGTAATATGCGACACCCAGCTCCTCGAGGGTGTCGTATTTTTTGTATCCGTAGACTCTGTCCACACTGCTGTGTCCGTCGATATGGCAGGCAAGTCCGCCGTATTCGGAGATGACAAAAGCTCTGTTCTGGCTGTTTACTTCTACGGAAAGAGGTCTGAAGTAATTGTGCACTGAGCGGTAGCTTCCGCTTCCTTCATCAAACCATCCGCTTGCCTGGTCTATAGGCCTTGTGGGATCGGTCTCTTTGGCCATAATCGTGGCACCTGCAGCATTGAACTGGCCCCAGCCTTCGTTGAAAAGACACCACGTGGCGATGCTTGGTACATTGTAGAGATAAAAGATGGTGTTCCTCATCTCCTGCAGCCACTCGCTCCGCCCCTCAGCTGAGCCTCGTGAAAATGTCTTATAGTGTGAGGGACCATCCGACATCCTTCCGAAGACCTTTGGGAAAAGAGTGGGAAGATAGCTTACCACGGGCTTGGCATAGGATGAACCGCCGCTCACCATGTCCTGCCAGACGATCATTCCGAGGCGGTCACAGTGATAGTACCAGAGGGCTGACTCAATTTTGATGTGCTTGCGCATCATGTTGTAGTGGAGGCGCTTCATCTCTTTTATATCAAAGATAAGGGCCTCGTCCGATGGTGCAGTGTAGAGTCCGTCAGGCCAGTAGCCCTGATCAAGCACGCCCATGAGAAAGTATGGCTTGTGATTTAAATGGAACCTGTATATCCCGTTTGGATCGGCCTCAACAGTGAAGCTTCGCATTGCGAAATATGATCTGACTTCGTCCTCGCCCGCGGTTATCCTGAGGGGATACAGGTACGGATCCTCCGGACTCCACAGGTGTGCATCGTCTATTGTGAACTCGAAGTGGTAGTATGAGAAGGCGGTATCAGAACTACCCTCCGGTGCAGGGTATGTGTCTGAGGAAAAAGAGCTGTCGCCGAAAACAGACTTATCGACAGTTTTTGAGGCCTCCGGTGACTTGACCTTCTCGTGTCCCGGAAACCGCACAGTCACACTTGTGGGGCTGACTGTGGATACGTCAATAGAGACAGACCTAAGGTCCTGCCCGGGAGTTATGCGGACCTGTCTGATATAGTTCTTTGGAACTTCTTCAATCCAGACGCTCTGCCAGATTCCGCTCTGGCAGGTGTAGTACATGCCGCCGCGGCGCAGTGTCTGCTTGCCTCTGCTGTGATAAGATGAGTCGCTGGTGTCTCTGACACGCACAGTAAGATAGTTGCCGACAGGATCCAGGCCATCATCAAACTGAAGGTAATCCGTGATATCTATGGTGAAGGGAAGGTATCCGCCGCTGTGTGAGCCGACCGCTCTGTCGTTGACATAGACGTCTGCGAACTGGTCCACAGCTCCGAAGTGGAGCAGGAACCTTGAATCCTCATATCTGCGTGAAAGCTTCGGGAGAACTCTTTTGTACCATAGAAACTGATCCGGTTCAAGGCGCTTCTCTACACCTGAGAGCATAGACTCGGGGGAGAAGGGTACGAGGATCTGTCCATCCATTTTTACGGGTATTTCATCTGAAAAAGTGCTATTCAGGCGCTCGCTTTTAAATTCTGATGGCTGGGGGACGAAGGCGTACTCCCAGAAGCCGTTGAGATTGATGTAGTTGTCCCGCACGAACTGGGGACGGGGATATTCCTTAAGAACGTTGTCTTTGTCAAGGCTCTCGCCCCAGGGGGTAAAGAGTCTGTTCAGGACGTCGTCCTCGTGTGGCTTGTCAATACTTTTGATGGCATCAATAAGGTCCATACTAAAACCTCTCTTATTTCGACTTAAAGGGTGCCCCTGTCTCAGGGACTAACAGTCTCTGCTGAAGAAGAGCCTGCTGCATTTGCAATCAGATCCTGATAAAAGGAACAGGTGGATGCGTATCTGTAGACGCTGACCCAAAGGATCGGCACAAACATAGCGACTGTACCGAGAAGATACAGGGGAATGAAGGTCACGTTGAGGTAAAAGAGCCTGAACTTATTGCCCCTCATGAGATGTCTGCTGGTAGCCAGGATCTCTTTGGCCGATCTGTCAGGAAAATCATGGAGAATGAAGTATGCCTGGGAGTAGGTCAGATATACGTATACATCAATTATAAGTCCCATCCCCAGTGCAACCATAAGACCGGAGAGTAAGCTCATGGACGGAGTCCTCTGGTACATCACAAGAAGCACCTGGGAAGGGATGGTGACAAGAAAATCCACGATGACAAAAAGTGATCGTATCATGACTGCTTTTTGCGGATTCTGCCTGAGTCCGAAGAAGACGTCGGAAGTCTGGACTGTCTGTGAGTACAGAAGGTTCATATAAAGATAAGCCTTACCGGACACAAGCAGTCCCAAAAGGATATTGACAATTAGTGTTATAAGATTGTTGATCACAATGAGGATTATACTTCCACCCGATGAAAAGGTGGTGATCGCTGTGACAAACAGCTGGATTGCGATGATCATCAGGTTGGCGCCGATGAGGGTGCCATACCTTCCGAGAGATTTTTCTTTGGCGATTGCCTTAAGCTCTTTGGTGCTCTTGTAGTTGTCCATTTTAGATGTGCTCCCCACCTTATCCGGCGAGGTCGACATTAGCCCCCAAAAGCCCCTGCTTGTTCATGGCCTTTCTCGCCTGTGTATAAGGATTCTCCTCGTTGCTGTAGGCTATCTTCGTGCAGGTCTCGCCTCCGGCTACATAGGTGCGTCCGCACTCGGGGCATACAGCTGTTTTTATTGATACTGAAGCCTGAAGGACTTTGCCGTTGTTCATTGCGGCGTCCTTGTAGGCGTTGCTAACGTGTTCCTGCTCGTGACCTCTTACTTTGGCCATGGCGGATTGAGGGCTTATGTGTTGGGCAGACTTAAAAGAAACCATCTCATCGGAACCGTCCTGATACTTGCGGTTCTTACAGGTCTCACATTCTGCGGGAGAAACTCTTTTGCCCGGATTGGCCTTGGTGGATTCTCCGGGATTCATTATGACCTTGGGCGCATCCTCTGCGGCTTTGGCGGAGCCTGCATAGCCTGAAGCGGTGGGAGTAAAACCACCTGCATATGCATTGGTATACGCGCCGATTCCATTACCGATCGCACCGATCATACTCATAGGCACCTCTTTCTATGCCGAAAACCGGTCAGTTGTCCAAAGTGACACCCAGTTCCTTAAGCATATCGTCAAAGCTGATACCGTTCATCTGCTCTGACATGATGTTGAGCTGCTCCCTGGCCTGCGGATTGGTAAGTACCGCATACAGGTCGTAGGCAAAAACACCATATCCTATAACAATACCCAAAGTCCCGTAGAGAATAGCTTTTTTGGCCTGAGGCAGAAGCTGCTCAAGAGTTCCCTTACTGAGAATCGCCAGGACTATGGCCACGCCTCCCACGATGACTCCTATGTTCAAAAAGAAACATAAGGGGATAGATATGAGCCCCAGGACCAGTGCCGTTCCTGCCAGCCTTACATGCTGATCCAGCTCGTTGTGGGCGCGGTTATAGTTGTAGTTATTGTAGTAGTAATTGTTGTCCCCGTTTTCTCCCATCAAAACTTTTCCTCATAATACCTCATTCTTACTATAGATTTTACATTATGAAGTCTTTTTTTTCAATGTTTATGGGCATTTCGGAGTCTTGAAAACATGTCCTGAAGATTGGTATAATAATGGAGTGTGTGGCTGTTTATAGAAAATTAAGTGAAATTTTTCACGGTATTTATGCTATTTACTGAGGCACACAGTTTTTTGAAAAAGGATACTGACGCTGCCGGAGTGCAGAAGTCTGATATCGGATTTCTGATGAGTATGTATGAGTTTGAGGAGAGGTTTTTGGTATGGACATTGTTTTGAAGATCAAAGAGGAGCTTGGGGTTGAGAAATGGCAGGTGGAAGCAGCTGTCAAACTCATTGACGAGGGCAATACTATCCCGTTCATTTCCAGGTACAGAAAGGAAGTCACAGGCTCTTTAAACGACGAGCAGCTCCGTGACCTGGATGAGAGGCTCAAGTATCTGCGTGGTCTTGAGGAGAGAAGAGAGGCAGTGCTTGCTTCAATAGAAGAGCAGGGCAAGCTGTCTGATGAGCTTAAGGAGAAGATCCTGGCTGCTGAGACTATGGTTGCCATCGAAGATCTCTATCTTCCTTACAGGCCCAAGAGGAAGACCAGGGCGTCCGTTGCCAGAGAGAAGGGACTTGAACCTCTTGCAGAGATACTCCTTGCACAGGAGACAACTAAGCCGCTTCAGGAAGAGGCAGCTCCTTTTGTCGATGAAGAGAAAGGAGTCAGTGATGTTGCAGAGGCGCTTCAGGGTGCGATGGACATCATAGCCGAGGATGTTTCCGACAACGCGGATTTCCGTGCATATATAAGAGAAGTAACCATGGATCAGGGTATTCTCACCAGCAAGGCCAAGGATGAGAAGACTCAGTCCGTATATGAGATGTATTACGACTATGAGGAACCCGTCAAGAAGGTGCTTGGCCACAGAGTGCTGGCTCTCAACAGAGGAGAGGCAGAGAAGATGCTGGTTGTTAAGATCGAGGCGCCCAAGGATCAGATACTGCAGTTCCTCAACAAGAAGATGCTTAAAAATGACAACCCCATCACGACTCCCGTTATCGAGGAGATCAATGAGGATGCTTATGACAGACTGATAGCGCCTGCGATAGAGAGGGATATCAGAAACGAGCTCACAGAGAAAGCTGAGGACGGTGCGATCTCCGTATTTGGCAAGAACCTCACGCAGCTTCTTATGGCGCCTCCGATTGCAGGCAAAACAGTGCTCGGATGGGATCCCGCTTTCAGAACAGGATGTAAGCTCGCCATAGTTGATGCAACCGGTAAGGTGCTTGATACCAAGGTCATCTATCCTACAGCACCTCAGAATAAGGTTGAGGAGTCCAAGGCAGAGCTTAAAAAACTCATTGAAAAATATAACGTCGATCTCATTTCCGTCGGAAACGGCACTGCATCAAGAGAATCAGAGCAGGTTATCGTAGAGCTTATTAAGGAGCTGGACAGACCGCTTCAGTATGTGATCGTCAATGAGGCCGGCGCTTCTGTTTACTCTGCAAGTAAGCTGGCAACAGAGGAGTTTCCTCAGTTTGATGTGGGACAGAGAAGTGCGGCTTCCATAGCGCGTCGTCTCCAGGATCCTCTGGCAGAGCTTGTTAAGATCGATCCCAAGTCCATCGGTGTCGGCC
>CAMNOS010000038.1 GCA_946546925.1 uncultured Butyrivibrio sp. | reverse complement strand
GAGAGCCCCAGATCCTGGCTTGCCTTAAGGAGTATGGGATTTCTTCCATCGAAGAGTGCAAAGATATTACAATGGCTGCAGGCATTGATGTTTACAGCCTCATCGAGGGCATTCAGCCCATCTGTTTTGAGAACGCTAAGTGGGCATACACAGTAGGTGCTGCTATCGCTATCAAGAAGAACTGCAGAAAGGCTGCTGATGCTGCTGCAGCAATCGGTATCGGACTTCAGGCTTTCTGTATTCCCGGATCAGTTGCTGACCGTCGTAAGGTAGGTCTTGGCCACGGTAACCTTGGCAAGATGCTCCTTGAAGAGGACACAGAGTGCTTCGCATTCCTTGCAGGCCACGAGTCATTCGCAGCTGCAGAGGGTGCCATCGGTATTGCAGAGAAGGCCAACAAGGTTCGTCAGAAACCTCTTCGCGTTATCCTTAATGGTCTTGGAAAAGACGCAGCTCAGATCATTTCACGTATCAACGGCTTCACATATGTTGAGACAGAGTACGATTACTACACAGGCGAGGTTAAGGAAGTATTCAGAAAGTGCTACTCCAAGGATGCAAACTCACCTCGTGCAAAGGTTAACTGCTACGGCGCCAACGATGTTCAGGAAGGCGTAGCTATCATGTGGAAGGAGAACGTTGACGTATCCATCACAGGTAACTCAACCAATCCTACAAGATTCCAGCACCCTGTTGCAGGAACCTACAAGAAGGAGAGAACAGAGGCCGGCAAGAAGTACTTCTCAGTTGCTTCAGGCGGCGGCACAGGCCGTACACTTCATCCCGATAACATGGCAGCAGGTCCTGCTTCCTACGGTATGACAGATACCATGGGACGTATGCACTCAGACGCTCAGTTCGCAGGATCTTCATCAGTTCCCGCTCACGTTGAGATGATGGGTCTTATCGGCGCAGGTAACAACCCTATGGTTGGTATGACTGTTTCCACAGCCGTTTCAATCGAAGAGGCTGCTAAGGCCGGTAAATTCTGACCTTGATCACTTGACGAGGTATTGTCGAGTCTAGTGAGCAAGGTCGTTCGGGCGAGCGCTTTGCGCGAGAGCCGAATTTCTGAATTTTCATTGAATAACTAAGGAGACCTGGATCAGGTATTGGTTCAGGTCTCCTTTTATATTTAAGAGAGGGATAGGCAGATGATCCATATCGGATGTCATTTATCGGTTACAAATGGATATGAGGCGATGGGCCGTCAGATGGTGGAATTTGGTGGCAGTACTTTTGCGTGGTTCACAAGAAATCCCCGCGGAGGTAAGTCCAAGGAGGTAACGCCGGAAGATGTCAGTGCACTCCGGAAGATACTTGAGGACAAGAGTTTTGGCAGGCTTGTAGCGCATGCAAGCTACACCATGAATCTGTGCTCGGCAAGTTCTGAAACAAGAGCAAACGGCCTTGATATGCTCAAGAAGGATCTGGAGAAAATGGAAGCGCTGCCCGGTCAGTATTACAATTTCCATCCCGGATCACACACGGGGCAGGGAATGGATGTTGGGATAGAGCAGATAGCAAAGGGCCTTAACAGTGCTCTCTGGCCTGATATGCACACGACAGTTCTTCTTGAAACAATGGCAGGGAAAGGGTCTGAAGTAGGAAGAAGTTTTGAGGAGCTCAGGGCAATCATTGACCGCGTTGAGCTTAATGATAAGCTGGGAGTCTGCTTCGATACCTGCCATACATGGGATGCAGGTTATGATATAGCAGGTGACCTTGACGGAGTGCTGGATAAGTTTGACAGGATCATCGGACTTGACAGGCTTAAGGCAGTTCACTTTAATGACAGTAAGAATCCCTGCGGAGCAGGAAAGGACCGGCATGAGAAACTGGGACTTGGTTTTATCGGAATGGATGCTATGAAGAGATTTGCCATGTACCCGGTATTTGAAGGGCTCCCGTTCATCCTGGAAACTCCCAATGATGATGAGGGATACATTCAGGAGATTGAGACTGTGAAGAGCTGGTTTGTTATTCCTGGATAAGACTGATTATGAGATAGTTGGTTACAGTAAGAACATATCTAAAGGAACATCAGAGGTAAAGGCAATTATGGCGGAACAAATACAATAGAGTTCTCCATAGTTTTTATAGTGATCAATAACTAATGAGTTATTTGCTTGGTGGCACTTACCCGGGGGGAAAGCAGATGAGCTTCTCGCTGCACAATAATACTGGCTGTTAACTCTGACTTTTGAGGGATTTTTAACAGAGGCAGTTTCCGGAAAAAAAGTACTAAAATAACACTGGTTATACAATTTTGATGCAGTGAAATTCTTAAAAAACCAATGTTTTCTGAAAAAAAGTACTAAAAACCCACCTGTTTTACGTTAAACTATGCCTTGGATCCAGCGATATTCTTAATAAAAACGTTTTTTTAGAAAAAAGTACTAATTCACCACCTGATTTACGCCCCTTACACTGCGATATTTTTAAAAAAGCCAGGTTTCTGGAAAAATGGTACTAAATGCCGCGAGCCTAATCCCGTAGTGAAATTTCAGATTCAGCTATCTTAAGCCTGCTCCTGACCACGTAGATCATTCACCCTGCCTTTTCCCGGGTAAGTGCTGCTATGCAAAAAACTGCCAGCTGTCAAGGGGCAGTACGCTGAGCACTTGTGCTCGGGCAACCCTTGACGGCTGGCAGCTTTTTGCTACAATCACTCGCCCCGGGAAAGGCAGAATGATATGTTTTATCTTCTCTTATCCGGATAAGCTTTATAGAACTTATCCTTGTCTTTATACATTTCTTCGTCCGCGTATCTCATGGCAAGTCGCAGGTTTCCGTCCTCCTCGTCGTGGTAGTAGCCGATAGCGAAGTACAGCCATTCCGGGTCGCGGGCTCTCTCCCGAAGGGCATTAATCTTGTCTTCGAATTCGGACTTTGCACTGAAGGATATGACAGCAAATTCATCGCCTCCGGCACGGAAAATCTTGTCATCCTTAAATACATCCTTGAGGACATCTGCTGCATACACAAGGAGCTTGTCGCCTCTGTCGTGCCCGCCGTGATCGTTGATTGACTTAAGGCCGTTAAGGTCGCAGAAGGCAACATTAAAGGGCCGTGGATTGAATTCAAGTTTAAGTGATAGCTCATCTACGTTGACGTTCATGCAGTTTCTGTTAAAGACTCCGGTGAGCATGTCCACGTTGCTAAGGTACTCAAGTCTTTGCAGGAAGAGGTGGTTGGCAACTTCCGCAGTGAGGAAGAAGGAGATGAGTTCTATTGTTTCCTGAAGTCTTAAGATATTGGCTACATCGAAATTGGTTATGTAGAGGTAGCCTATTATGCCGCCGTGGTGAATAAGCGGATAGAGCACAAGGGCGTGGACATCATTGTCCTTTAGACTCTGGACCCATTCGGGAGCAAGCTTTTCATAGTGCTCAAGATCGTGTTCATTCTTTATAATGATGCAGTTGGTCTCTTTTACCAGTCCCTCCCATGAAGCCACAATGGAGTAGGGTACTGTTGAGAAGACATCTTTAATGCACACTTCGTTGTTGCGGACAGATTCACTGATAATTTCAAACATCTGCTGGTCCTGCTCCACAGTCAGTACACAGCAGGCAAAAGAATCTGTGTAGATCCGAAGGTCATTGACAACCGTGTTCATGCTTGAAAGGAAGTCTTTTTCATTTCGAAGTTCCACGCAGGTCTTTATGACAAAACTCGCAATGTCGGGAGAAACGGCGGCGAATTTGCCGGTATCCATCTCCTTGTTCAGCGTGTACATGAATGTGCAGTAGGCGACATCAGATCCTTCCTCATATCCGATGGGAAGCAGGATATCTTCTGTCCAGAAACCGTACATCTTGGTGGTGTCCACATAGGTGTGAACAGGATCACCATTCCACGCACACTTGAAGCATATGTCCTCGAACTTGGGCTCTCTGGGCATATTGGCGTAATAGGGCTGACCTTCAACCTGGTGCAGCTCATCCTCATTCATGAACAGAGTCTTGTAATTGTTTTCAAGAACCTTATTTATCGCATACATTATAATGTCACCGCAGCTGCCGTCATGATTTTTGTGAACCTGCATGACGGCCGCAGGGATTGGGTAGAGATTGACCAGATTTTTCAGTGTTTTGTAGGAGTAATCAGCCATAATTGTCTCCTTAATATTGATAATAAATCATATACGATACCATTTTATAACGTAAGGATAAACTAATCAAAGTATAAAAGTTATGGAATTATTAAACTAATATAAAAAGTATGTTATGATATATACAAAATCGAGGAAAAAGGAGAGTTTCTATGCGACATAAGTTTATTACAGCACTTGCAGCTTGTGTTTTGGGGACATGCATGCTCTCAACAACAGCATACGCTGCAACATCTGAGCTGACAGGACTTGAGATCAGTGATGGAATAGCAGGTCAGAGGCCTGTAGCCATTATGGTCGACAACGAGAAGAAGGCACTCCAGCACTACGGAACAGCCGAGGCCGATATTGTCTATGAGATGATGAACTCAACAGCCAACGGCCGCGTGACCAGGCTTATGTGTCTTTACAAGGACTGGGCAGGTCTTGGACAGACCGGAAGTATCAGGAGCGTACGTACGACCAATATCATGATCGCAGATGAGTTCAATGCAGTTCTCATCCATGATGGCGGCCCGTTCTATATCAATACCTATCTTGCCCAGCCATACGCTGCACATATCAGTGGAGGCTTTTCCAGGATCAAAAACGGCAAGCCCAGGGAGTTTACTGAGTACGTATTCGGCAATGAGCTTGTGAGCAGATTTGCCAAGTCCGGCATACCTACAACTTATGCAGTTGCACCTGAGAGAGGAAGTCATTTCCTTTTTAACGACGCTGATGCAGACCTTGAGAGCCAGACCGTTGCCAATAACGTAGAACTGGGAAGTGTTTTCCCTCACAATAAGAGCAGACTTCAGTACAATGCTGCAACAAGAACCTATGACTATTCTGAGTACGGCTCGGTTCACACTGACGCGGAGGACGGACAGGTACTTACTTTCAAGAATGTCATTCTCCAGAATGTGTCATTTACTCAGCTCGATGCCAACGGATATCTTACCTACAACTGTATAGGTCAGGGCTCAGGCTACTATATAACAAACGGCAAGGCAATTCCCATTACCTGGTCCAAGGCAAGTGAGACAGGAATGACCCACTACTATAACGCTGCAGGCGCAGAGATCAAGGTCAACAGGGGCAAGACTTATGTGGGATTTGTTCCTTCAGATACTTGGGGGAATGTTGGTATAAACTGACGGATTTCGGGTTTTGATAAGGAGGAAAGTGTATGATCGTATCACTCTCAATCCTGTGGCTTATTGCAGCGGTAGCTCTCTCTGTGGTTGAGCTTACCACTATGGGGCTGACTACCATCTGGTTTGCAATAGGAGCTGTGGCGGCGCTTGTATGTGCCTTGTGTGGTGCACCCATGTGGCTTCAGATAGCTGTTTTCATAGTAGTATCTGTAGCTGTTCTGGTACTGGTAAGACCCATTGCGGCGGCCCATTTCAATAACAGGCTCAAGAAGACCAACATTGATGCCTATGTTGGAAGAAAGCTCATTGCCAAGACAGAAATTGACAATCTTCGCGGCACGGGGAAAGTAGATATGGACGGCTCAACCTGGCTTGCCCTCTCAAGCATGGACAGCATTGTGATCCCTGCGGGAGAAGAGGTCAGGGTAGTGGAAGTCAGAGGCGCAAGGCTCATCGTTGAGCCGGCATCAAGCAGTATTTGAAAGGGAGGAAATTATAATGACAGCAGGAATTATTGTAGCAGTATTTATCATCTTAGTTATCATTCTTCTGGCATCGAATATCAAGATCGTGCCTCAGGCGCATTCCTATGTAATCGAGGAACTTGGCGCATACAAGGAGACCTGGGATGTAGGTCTTCACTTTAAGATTCCTTTTATAGACAGAGTTGCAAGACAGGTGGACCTCAAGGAGCAGTACTGTGACTTCCCGCCTCAGCCCGTTATCACTCAGGATAACGTAACAATGCAGATCGACTCGATCGTATTCTTCAGGATCTCAGACCCCAAGGCCTATGCTTACGGCGTAAGGAATCCTATCGGTGCTATCGAGAACCTCACTGCAACAACACTTCGTAACGTCATCGGTTCACTGACTCTGGATGAGACCCTTACTTCGAGGGATCAGATCAATGCTCAGATGCAGGATGCTCTGGATATAGCTACAGATCCCTGGGGCATCAAGATCACGAGAGTAGAGCTCAAGAACATCAATCCTCCCGAGCAGATCAGGGATGCCATGGAGAAGCAGATGAAGGCTGAGCGTGAGAAGAGAGAGAAAATCCTCTTTGCGGAAGGTGAGAAGCAGAGTCAGATCACCGTTGCAGAAGGTGAGAAGCAGAGTAAGATCCTTCAGGCGGAGGCTGACAAGCAGGCAACAATCTTAAGGGCTGAAGCTGAGAGAGAAAAGAGAATCCGTGAGGCCGAAGGTCAGGCAGAAGCCATCAAGAGCATTCAGAAGGCCAACGCAGAAGGTATCACGATGCTCAAAGAGGCAGGTGCAGACGAGTCTGTTCTTACACTTAAGAGCCTCGAAGCTTTTGAGAAGGCATCAAACGGTCAGGCCACCAAGATCATCGTTCCTTCCAATATTCAGGGTATTGCAGGCCTTGCCCAGTCCATTAAAGAGATAGTTAAGTAATATGGCAGATTTTGCGGTACTAAGCGACATACACGGCAATCACTCCGCCCTGCAGGCGTGCATCGATGTGTGCATGGGGCGGGGAATAACAAATTTTGTACTTCTCGGCGACTATGTGACCGACTGTCCATATCCCCAGAAGACCATGGAGAAGATATACGTATTGAAGCAGTACTTTAATACAATTATCATCAGGGGCAACAGGGAAGAGTACCTTATTGATTACAAAAACCAGGGTGCGGGTAACTGGAGAAAGGGATCTGCAAGCGGATCCCTTCTCTATACTTATGAGAATCTCACAGGCAGGGATTTTGAATTCTTTGAATCACTTCCGAACTATGGGATATATCAGGTCAAGGGTTTCCCGGGATTTGAGTACTGTCATGGGTCCCCCATCAACACAAGCGAGCTGATGTTCAGGGAAAAGAGAAATACCAAGAAGGTACTTGCTCACCTTAAGACAGAAGTCCTTTTGCATGGACATAATCATGTGCAGGACACCTACGTCTACAGGGGCAAAAAGGCAGTGAATCCCGGATCTGTAGGAATACCGTGGTACTACGACGGCAAGACACAGTTCTGCATTATTCACGGTTCAGGCAAGGGCTGGGAAGAGGAGTACATCCAGCTTGAATACAACAGAAAAGAGATCCTTAAGGAGTTCAAAGAATCCGGACTTTGCAGCATTGCTCCGGCCTGGGCTGCAGTGACCATGCACACGATAAGGACGGGAGTTGACCTGAATCAGACAGTTCTTTTGCGCGCCATGAGGCTCTGCGAGCAGGAGCGGGGATCTGTAAGGTGGCCGAATATACCTGAGAAATACTGGGCAATAGCCCTTAAGGAGAACAATATCGATCTAAACGGAAAAGAGATTCCGGTGGATGAAGACAATAAGGAAGCGTGACCTTGAACGGCCACGCTTTTTCTTATGTGAAAAGATTTACTGATCCTGCGGATGGGTGTGTGAATAAAGGCTCTGATACTCCTTGGGGGACATGCCGTATTCCTTGCGGAAAGCTTTGAAGAAACTTGAATAATCCCTGAAGCCGAACTTTTCGTAGGTCTTGCTGATGGAGTTGCCGTTTAAAATCTCGGCTCTGCATTCGGCAAGACGTTTTTTTATGATGTACTGGTGAAGCGAGATTCCGAGTGTGTTCTTGAACAGGTGGGCAACATAGTACTTGCTGACAAAGAACTTGCCGGCGATGTCGTCAAGAGACAGCACATCTTCAAGGTTGCTTTCAACGTAGGAGAGGATGTTCTGGAAAAGAGAAAGCTCATCAGAATCTGAATTCTTGTGTTCCTCGTCGTAAATGACCCGGTTTATGGTGAGGATAAGATCGCAAAGGCAGATATGGCGGGCGGCATCGCTTCCGTACCTGTCAGATGCAATCTCTTCAAGAAGTCTTAGGAACCTGCTCTCAACCAGATGAAACTCGGCGGGAGGAAGATGGAATATATACTGATGGAAGGCCTCAGCCTTCTGCATGAGGTACATGTAGTCCACCGACTCCTGCATCAGTGCGTTGCAGCAGTCTTTGCTTATCCAGAAGACGAATCGCCTGTAGTTGAGATCGGGGTCGTTCATCAGAGCGTGGTGGGATATTCCCGGAGGCATTATCATCAGATCCCCGGGGCTCATCCTGTGCTGCGTGGAGCCCTCTTTTCCTGTAAAGATCTCCATGGTGATATCCCCTTCGATGAAGAGATAGCATTCGTAGTAGTCGTGAGAATGCGGAGCTATGGTTCTGAAGCCTTTGTCAGAATAGTAGTAGACTTCAAAGTCTGAATTGACCATGTACTGTCTTGTGTTAAAAGATGAGCGCAGTTTCTTGTTCATCTGTTTTCCTCCGATTTAAGTATCTGTTCTTCTGACAATACCTTTTTGCATGTTGGAATCTTTGATACATTCTACAACAACTTTTGCAAACATAGCAACAATTTATTCTCTTCAAAATGCCATGCTAAAAATGTAAAGTGTATTCATCAACAAAAACAAAGACAATTTTGGAGGTATTTATTATGGAGATGACACTTCGCTGGTACGGCACCGATTACGATACTGTAAAGCTCTGGCAGATCAGACAGATCCCCGGAGTACACGGAGTTATAACAACACTTTACAACAAGCAGGCCGGAGAGCTCTGGGAGCAGAGTGAGATACAGGCACTCAAGAAGGACGTTGAGGCAGAGGGACTTAAGATCGCAGGAATCGAGTCTGTTAATGTATCTGATGCCATCAAGGCTGCAACTCCTGACAGGGATGAGCACATTGAGAACTACATCAAGACTCTTGAGAACCTCGGCAAAGAGGACATCCACCTTGTGTGCTACAACTTCATGCCTGTATTTGACTGGACAAGAACAGAGCTGGCAAGAAAGAGAGAGGACGGCTCAACAGTTCTTGCATATACACAGGAAGCAGTTGATGCCATTGATCCAGAGAAGATGTTTGAGTCAATCTCCGGGGATATGAACGGAACAGTAATGCCCGGCTGGGAGCCGGAGAGAATGGCCAAGGTAAAAGAGCTCTTTGAACTCTACAAGGATGTTGATGAGGAGACTCTTTTCAACAACCTGGTTTATTTCCTGAAAGCCATAATGCCGGTGTGCAACAAGTACGACATCAAGATGGCTATCCATCCCGATGATCCCGCATGGTCAGTATTCGGACTTCCCAGGATCATCAACAATGAAAAGAATATCTTAAAGCTCATGAACGCAGTTGACGACGTTCACAACGGAGTTACCTTCTGCTCAGGATCATACGGAACAAGCCTTGAGAACGACCTTCCTCACATGATAAGGGCACTCAAGGGAAGAATCCACTTCGCACATGTAAGGAACCTCAAGTTCATTTCACCCACAAACTTCGAGGAGGCTGCGCACCTTTCAGCAGACGGAACCTTCGATATGTACGAGATCGTGAAGGCCCTCTACGAGACAGGCTTTGAGGGACCTATCCGCCCTGACCACGGCAGGATGATCTGGGGAGAAGTTGCAATGCCCGGTTACGGTCTCTACGACAGAGCACTCGGGGCCACATACATCAACGGACTCTGGGAAGCCATCGAGAAGCAGCACACACGTTGATTCTGAGAACGGACGCCAGGACCGATGATATTGGTGATCCGGTCTCATGATGTTAAGCGCTGCGCTTAGCCATGAGCATGAATCACTGCGTGGAGAGCCACTTGTGATTCATATGTCTAAGCTCCGCAACATCAAAATCGCCCGGCTTACCAATATCATTGGTCCGGGCTGTGTATCTGATTCCGGAAAGAGTCGCAGTGACGGAGAAATACACAAAGTTATTTGTGACTCTGAGGAACGAACAAAATACAGGAATAGTGAGGTTATGAATGATGGTTCTTAATAATGACGCAATTAAAGATAGTACATGGAAAGAGAAAGGGTACTTTGTACCTTCTTACGATAGAGAGAAGATGATAGCAAAGACCGTTGCTGAGCCCAAGTGGGTGCACTTTGGAGCGGGCAACATCTTCAGGGCTTTTCAGGCCAATCTTTCCCAGAGGATGCTTGAGCAGGGCTTTGATGATACAGGTCTTACGGTTGTGGAAGGCTTTGATTATGAGATTATCGAGAAGATGTACAGACCTCATGATAATCTTTCAATACTGGTTACACTTAAGGCTGACGGCAATGTTGAGAAGTCGGTCATAGCAAGTATTGCAGAGTCATGCATCCTTGATTCCGAAAGAGCAGATGAGTTTGGAAGGCTCAGGGAGATCTTTACAAAGGATTCTCTTCAGATGGCAACATTTACCATCACCGAGAAGGGATACAGCCTTGTGAATGCAGCAGGTGAGACACTTCCCGCTGTGGCTGAGGATTTTGCAAACGGACCTGAAAAGCCAAAGAGCTATATCGGAAAGGTTTCATCTCTTTTGTACGAGAGATATAAAAACGGAGAGAAGAAGATCGCCATGGTCAGCACCGACAACTGCTCACACAACGGCGATAAGCTCTTTGCTGCAGTTGATGCATTCGCCAGGAAGTGGGCAGAAAACGGCAAGGCAGAAGAGGGCTTCGTTAAATACATTGAGGATGAGAACAAGGTCAGCTTCCCCTGGTCAATGATCGACAAGATCACCCCCAGACCCGATGACTCTGTCAATGAGATCCTCAAAAAGGACGGCGTTGAGGAGCTTGAGCCCGTCGTTACATCAATGAAGACCTGGGTTGCTCCCTTTGTAAATGCAGAGGAGAGTGAATATCTTGTTATTGAGGACAAGTTCCCCAACGGAAGACCTGAGCTTGAGAAGGTTGGCGTTATCTTCACAGATAAACAGACCGTGGACAAGGTTGAGAGAATGAAGGTATGCACCTGCCTCAATCCTCTTCACACAGCTCTTGCGATTTACGGCTGCATCCTCGGCTATGAGAAGATCTCCGATGAGATGAAGGACAAAGAGCTTGTTGCTCTTGTTAAGAAGATCGGCTACGATGAGGGACTTCCCGTTGTGACAGATCCCGGTGTAATAAAGCCTCAGGAGTTTATTGACACTGTAGTCGGCGTCAGGATCCCCAACGTGTTCATGCCCGACACACCTCAGAGAATTGCAACTGACACATCTCAGAAGCTGGCTATCAGATTTGGCGAGACAATCAAGGCGTACGTGGCTTCAGACTCACTTGATGTTGCATCACTTAAGTTCATTCCGCTTGTTCATGCAGGATGGCTTCGTTACCTCATGGCAGTGAACGATGAGGGCGTTTCATTTGAGCCCAGTCCTGATCCGCTTCTTGAGAAAGCAAAAGGGTTTGTTTCCGGCATAGCTCTCGGTGATACAGAAAAGGCAGATGAGCACAGACAAAAGCTCCTTCCTCTTCTCAAGGATAAGAGCATCTTCGGTGTAGACCTTGAGGAGGTCGGCCTTACAGACCTTATCCTCGATTACTTCGAACAGCTCATTGCCGGAAAGGGTGCTGTAAGAGCTACACTTAAGAAGTACCTTGACTGATCATCTGAGAATGATCATGTGAATACCAGAGATAAATAGGTTATAATAGTGATAGGGTCAAGAGCCTGACTGCCCCGTCGGACTTTTTGATCCTATCATTGTTATGTTAATGCAGAGAGGTAGATCATTGAAACAGTTTCGTGTTGCTATAGTAGAAGACGATATCAGCTATTCCGATTATCTTTCTGAGTGCCTTGGCAAGTATGGCGCTGAGAAAGGGTATTCTTTTGTTATAAAGACCTATGGCAAGGCGGAGAGCTTTCTTGATGATTACAGGAAGGCTGTGGACATCGTCTTTATGGACGTGGAACTGGGTGAAGGCTTTTTAAACGGAATGGACGCTGCAAGGAAACTTCGCGCTGTTGACAGCACTGTACTTCTCATTTTTGTCACGAATATGCCACAGTTTGCTCCTGAGGGATACAGCGTTGACGCCCTGGACTACTGCCTCAAGCCCATCAACTACAACAACCTGTGTGTCAAGCTGGACAAGGCTGTCAGGATCCTTAGTGAGAGGGACGGCATTCCGGTAAAGGTCAGGGACAAAAAGGGCACGAGAATACTCTCATCAGGTGACATCATGTACATAGAGGTAATGGGACATGACCTCATGTTCCATACCCCGGACGAAGTGATAGAGTCCTACGGGGGACTCAGCGAGAGAGAAGAGGAGCTTTCTTCCCATAACTTTGCAAGATGCAGCGCATCTGTTCTTGTGAATCTGTCCTATATCAAGGGACTGTACGGAGATGAGATAGCTGTTGGCAATGAGATGTTAAGGATAGGACGATCCAAGAAAAAGAGCTTTATGGAAAAACTCAATTCGTATCTTGGATGAGAGATACCTGTAGTGAGTGATCAGGCAGGAGGTCAGGAATTTGAATTCTCTTATGATAGCGCAATATGAAACAGTAGGATACCTCATAGAAGTTCTGGCAGCGGAACTTCTATTTTTACATGTATATAAGAAAAAGAGCTTTTTTGCGGCCCGCCTGTCTGCGGCAGTTCTGGTTTCAATGCTCCTTGCTTCAAGGATCAGCCTTGAAGCGGCAGACAGACCTCTTGCACGATTTCTTGTGCTTTTTGTCATCATTGCCGTCTCTGTGGCAGGGATGATATTCTGCTTTGAGGGAGATGGCTTTTCAATCTTCTCATCCTGTGTTGCCGGAGTTGCGGCGCAGCATATAGCCAACAAGCTTGTCGCGATCCTTACAGTGATCCCAATGATACGGAACATCTGTGACATCAGCTTCGGATACCGCATATTTACAGAGGTTGTGACTTTTACGCTTGTCTATCTGCTGACCTTTGTGCTTCTTGCCAGGGAATATGTACCTGAAAAGAGCAGTATACATCTGGAAACCATTTCCATAAGCATAGTATTCATATGCATCGGTGTTAACCGCCTTGTAAGGAAGGGGGAGACGGACACCTATTATGTGATCGCAACGTCAGTATACGCCATAATATGCTGCATTTTTGCACTGGGGATACAGTTCTACCTGAACAAATGGCAGCAGGAGAAGGCTGAATCTCTTGTTGTCAGGGAACTTCTGTCTGCTTCCGAGAAACAGTATGAGCAGTGGAAGGCAATGGTGGAACTTAACAGCATCAAGGTTCATGACCTCAAACACATGCTTCACCGCATAGAGAGTTATGCTGATAAATATCATTTGGACATACCGGATCTCTCACCCATGCGGGAGTCGATTGACGGCTTTTCGCCGCTTGTTAAGACCGGAAATGAAGTCATCGATGTACTTCTTAGGAATATGGACAGACTGTGCAGGCAGCAGGATGTGAGACTTAACTGTGTGAGCTATACTGATACCCTCGGGAGCTTTGACAGCATGTCGCTGTATTTTCTTTTTGCCAACGCAATAGACAACGCAAGGACCGGAGCATCCATGGTAAGTGACAGGGAGAAAAGACTTGTCGACGTATCGCTCAAACAGTTTGGCGATTCAGTGATAATCCATGTCTGGAATTACTTTGAGGGAGAGCTTACATTCTCGGATGAACTGCCTGTAAGCAGCAGTTCTGATGAAGGACATGGCTTTGGCCTTAAGAGTATCAGGATGATCGTCGATAAGTTTGGCGGAGCAATGAAGGTCCATGTCGAGGAAGATGTGTTCCATCTCAACATCATCCTGCCGCTCAGTGCATGATTTTCAAATAAAGATTACAAAAGTATTCAGACAGATTCCGAAAGGTTTGTACAGCCTTTCGGGATTTTTTTTGCTCCCGTCTATATGGATGCAGATTATGCTGTGAAAAGTGTCGATTATTCCACCTCGATTGAAAGTGCCTTTGTATATTTTGTATTCTGATTATGTCAGAAAGAACTGATCACAGATGAAAAGGATTAGTCAAATGAGAAGGTCTTTAAACATTAATGAAAACTGGCACTTTCAGATAGCCGGTAAATACGATGAGACAGTAAATGTTCCACACACATGGAATGCAGTTGACGGGCAGGACGGCGGAAACGATTATCTCAGAACCTGCGCTACCTATGAAAAGTCTTTTGATGCTCCTTCCTATGATAAGGATAACGAGAGGGTGTATCTGCAGTTCGACGGTGTCAATTCCGAGTGTGTTGTATACATAAACGATGAGGAAGTTACAAGACACGAGGGCGGATATTCAACTTTCAGAAAAGACATCACGGACAGGCTTAAAAGTACAGGTAACCGCCTGAAACTGTCTGTGGACAACAGCCCCAACGACAGGGTGTATCCCCAGAAAGCGGATTTTACCTTTTACGGCGGAATATACAGGGATGTGACACTTCTTGTAGTAAACAAAAGTCACTTCGATCTGGATTATTACGGCGGCCCCGGAATACAGGTGAGCGCGAAACCTGTGGAAGGTTACAAAAAGGGACAGATCGATATAAAGAGCTTTTGCCTTGCAGAACCCGGCACAAGCATAGAATACACTGTGGTGGATGCAAAGGGAAATACAGCGGCTAAAGGAAGCAGGGCTGTAATGACCGAGGCGGGTGCTTCTTCCCGGGATATGACTGAGTATCCTTTTGAGGATAACATCAGTCTCACAATCGAAGATGTCCATCTCTGGGACGGCATAAATGATCCATATCTGTATACGCTCACTGCGGCGCTTGTTAAAAACGGACAGGAGCTTGACCGGGTCACGACGAGGTTCGGAGTAAGGGATTTTCACTACCACGCCAATACAGGCTTTTACCTTAACGGCAAGAGGTATGCACTGCACGGAGTCTCAAGGCACCAGGACAGGAAAGGTCTTGGAAATGCAATAACCAATGAGATGCATAAAGAGGATATGGACCTCATCTGTGAGATGGGAGCCAACACCATCAGACTTGCGCACTACCAGCACAGCCAGTACTTCTACAATCTGTGTGATGAGAGGGGGATGGTTGTATGGGCCGAGATTCCTTACATCTCTGAGCATATGCCAAAAGGCAGGGATAACACTGTCAGTCAGATGAAAGAGCTGATAGTTCAGAACTACAATCATCCATCCATTGTCTGCTGGGGCATATCCAATGAGATAACTATTTCAACCAGGGATAAAAAAGACATGATGGACAACCACAGGCTCTTAAATGATCTCTGCCACAGAATGGACAGTACAAGATTTACGACGCTTGCCTGCTATGCAGTGTGCGGGCCTTTCAACAAAGTTGCCCACATCACGGATACGGTGAGCTGGAACCTGTATCTTGGATGGTATGTACCGGGACTTTTCCTCAACGATATCTGGATGAGGTTCTTCCATCTGGTATATCCGAACAGGTGTCTTGGCTACTCTGAATATGGCTGTGAGGGAATGCCTAATCTCCACTCAAAAAGACCAAGAAGAGGCGATCACAGTGAGGAGTATCAGGCGATATACCACGAGTATATGCTTAAATGCTTTGAAAGAAATCCCTTTATGTGGGCTACCCACGTCTGGAACATGTTTGACTTTGCTGCAGATGGCAGAAATCAGGGCGGAGAGCCGGGAATGAATCACAAGGGACTTATAACCTTTGACAGAAAGACCAAAAAGGATGCCTTCTATCTCTACAAAGCCTGGTGGAGCAGCGATCCCTTCGTACACATCACTTCCAAGAGATATAAGGAGAGGACGCAGGATCACATCACTGTAAAGATCTACTCCAACCAGAATGAAGTTACTCTGTTCAGGGATGGCAGGAAGGTTGCGACAAAGCATGGAAGCCATATATTTGAGTTTAAGGTAAAGCTTGATTCTGATCCCGGCGCGTCCCACATATTCAAGGCAGTCAGCGGAGCATGCTCCGATACGGCAGAGTTTAAGAGGGTGGACAAAGAGAACCCTTCCTACAGACTTAAGGATGCCGGAGACAAAGGTGCCAACTGGACCAGCGCCGACTAAAGCTGGAACTACAATTTGATGAGGAATAAAGAAATGTCTAACGAAGCTACAACAAATTCCGGAATAAACAGAGCAAAGACATATCAGCTTGTCTTATTTCCACTGAATAACGGAGCAACAAATGTGTACTATGTGCTTGTTCTTTCTTACATAGCCACCTTTGGCTCAAACGTACTTAGTCTTGGGGTCTTATTTGCATCCATAATGGTGACGGGAATGAGAGTGTTTGATGCATTTACGGACCCAATCATCGGAGCACTGATGGACAGGACCAACGGCAGATTCGGTAAATTCAGGCCATTCATGGTTATAGGAAATGCCGTCATGGCTGTTTCAATAATACTGATGTACATGCTGACACCTCTGATCCCCGCGGACATGATGTCTGTGCGATACCTGTCATTTGTCCTTTTGTATGCGGTGTGGGTAATAGGTTATACCTTCCAGACTTCCTGCACCAGAGCTGGACAGACGGTTCTCACATCGGATCCCAAGCAGAGACCTCTTTTTACAATATTCAATACGGTGGGATCTCTGGCAGGAATGGGTGTCATGCAGTTTCTGGCCCCTATCATCAGGGCTAATGTGGCCGACTACTCAAGCCCAAGCTTTTACAGGATATTGACTCCTATAGGCATAACGGTATCAATAGTGCTGACAGTACTTGCGATCATCGGTATCTGGGAAAAAGACAGACCGGAGTACTTCGGTATAGGTGGAAGCAGACAGGAGAAGGTCAGGGTATCTGAGTACATTGAAATCATCAGAAACAACAGCCCTATGAAGAGGCTGATGATCGCAGGCGCCGGATGCAAGCTGGCACTGTCAATAGCGACCAACACAACAGTTCTTTGCATGCTCTACGGCAGCATGATGGGAAGCTACGACTCCCTGTATCTTCCGATGATGATACTTGGCTATGCCTGCTCGGTTCCTTTCTTCCTTCTCACGGTGAGAACAAGTCAGAAGAAAGGGCAGAGGGCATCACTTCTTAAGTATGTCAGCCTGGCGTTAATCTGTTATGTGGGCGTTCTGATACTGCTGCTTTTGTGGAAAGAGGGAGTCCCTTCACGAAATCTGTCCCTCTTCGCTGATGGGCACCTGACTGTAAATCTGTATACAATACTGTTTATCATATTTTTCGGAGTGGGCTATGGTGCCTACTATTCAACTGCAGACATGCCGATTCCTATGGTTGCGGACTGCTCGGACTATGAGACCTACAGATCGGGAAAATATATTCCCGGGATCATGGGAACGCTCTTTTCCCTGGTGGACAAGCTGGTCTCATCGCTCTCAGCTACGATCGTTGGCATAGCAGTGAGCGTAATTGGTATTTCGTCTCTTCCAACTGCAGAGACTCCCTATTCGTCAGGGATGAATGCTGTTGTTATCATACTGTTCTGTGTGATTCCCATGGTGGCCTGGATAGCCACACTGATCGCAATGAAGGGGTACATTCTTACGGGGGATAAAATGCGACAGATTCAGGAAGTCAACAGAAAACGCAAAGAAGCAATTGCCGGGGGAATGACCCTTGATCAGGCAATGGAAGAGTACAAGTAAAAAGGAGGGTTTTTTAAAGTGAAAAAGACGAACATTTTCAGAGGACTGGCAGCTCTAATGACTTTTCTGCTGTCCATCTCAGTAATCGTGGGTAACACCCTTGAGTCATTTTCATCTACCATCGACACGGCGCTGGGAACACAGTCCGAGATGATGGTCACAGATGATCAGGATGCGGTGTACAACAGGTTCACACCGCCCGCAGAACTGTTAAATGAAGACGGAACAGGCAATTCACATGCTCTGATCCAGGCAGCAATTGACCTTAACAGGCAGCAGGCAGCTGAGGGAACAGTTCTTTTAAAGAACAACGGAGTTCTTCCTCTCTCTCAGGGTGCAGGTGTGACACTTTTCGGCATCAGGTCACAGGTGCCTATCCTGGGATCGAGCTTTGGTGTTAAGGCTTTTGGCGGATTCATCAACCTGGATGAAGCACTTCAGAACAATATCACGGATTTTGCCAATCACATCACAACTTCTCTTTCACAGAACTGGGCTACAGGACAGGTGGAGAGAGGCTACACAACAGATGGCTGGAGCGGTGATGAGTTTGAGTTTGACGGAGCAGGCTACAAGGTTAACCCCACCATGACCTCTATCTACACCAAACTCAACGAGACATATCTTCACACAGAGAATGCCGGTCCTTCAGAGGAGTATGATCCCGGCGAGCCTTCTGTAAAAGAGATTGAGGCAGTTAATTCATCCTACAAGGACAGCTTTGCCCAGTACGGCGATGCTTCGATCGTAGTGATCGGCCGTCCCAGCGCTGAGAGTGAAGACTATCTTCCCGGCGGCATAGTATCAGGCCTTGGAGCAGAGGAACCCCTTGCACTTACTACCAATGAAAAGGATGTAATAGCTCTCGCAAAAGAGTGCTCTGACAAAGTCATCGTTCTCGTGAACAGCGCCTCAGCTGTTGAGATCGGTGAGCTCAAGGATGATCCTGAGATTGACGCAATCCTCTGGATCGGTGCTCCCGGATCCTACGGAATGCTCGGTGTTGCTGATATCCTTTGCGGAAAGACTTCACCTTCAGGCGGTCTTGCAGATATTTTTGCAACCTACAACATGTCAGCACCCGCAATGCAGAATATGGGTAACTTCTCATATAAGAATGCAGATCTTATCACCAGGGAGAACAGCTCAAACTACATAATCGAGGCTGAGGGAATCTACGTCGGCTATCGCTACTATGAGTCAAGATACTATGACGCAGTCCTTGGTGAAGGAAATGCCACAGGAAGTGCCGGAGCATATGCTTCTTCAAACTGGGACTATGACAAAGAGGTTGCTTACGGATTTGGTTACGGCCTGTCATATACAACATTCGATATGGAGTACGATGGAGAACCTGTATTTGATATAAAGAAGGACGGCGATGTTACAACAGCTACAGCCACCTTCAATGTAAAGGTCACCAACACCGGAAGTGTTGCAGGCAAAAAGAGCGTGCAGATCTACGGCCAGGCGCCCTATGAAAGAGGCGGAATCGAAAAGAGTGCTGTTCAACTCCTTGGATATGGCAAGACAGAGCTCCTTGAGCCGGGTGAATCACAGACCGTTTCGGTGGAAGTTGATCTTCAGTACATTGCAACCTATGACAGTTCTTTTGACAATGGTGACGGAACCTTCGGTACCTATATTGCAGATCCGGGAACATATTATTTCGCATTCGGCAACGGAGCACACGATGCCCTTAACAACATAATGGCTGCACAGGGTATTGATGCAGCATCACTTGTGGGAGAATCAAATGCTTCCTATGCATTTGCAACAGATATTACTGAGGATCTCCTTTCCAGAACTGCTTTTTCATATTCAAAGACAGGCACCAGGATCTCCAATCAGCTTCCTTATGCTGACTGGAACTACTTCCAGGAGGGCGAGGTTACATACCTCTCACGTGCCGACTGGAACGGAACATATCCTAAGACATACTCTGATATGGAACTTACCAATCAGGATCTTATCGACTATCTTAACGGCAAGTACTATACGATAGCTACAGATGATGATACTTCGGACATCGTGTGGGACAAAGAGGGAGATCTGATGTTCTACGAGATGGCAGGACTTGATTTTGAGGACGAGAAGTGGGAAGAGCTCCTCTCTGAGATGAGCCTTGAAGAGGCACAGTACCTTGCAACCTTTGGCGGTCCCAGCATCCCCGGTGCATCTTCAATCGGAACCGTGGAGACCTACATGACAGAGAATGCCGGAAACGGTGTGGCAGTCAACCTGAATGCATCAAAAGATACTGAGGCTCCTTGGAATATTAAGAGTGATGACCCCAACGGAAACTGGCACCCCGAGGTGTTCGGATCAAGCCCTCTGACAGCAGCATCCTTCAATCCCGATCTGGCCAGAGAACTGGGTGAGTTCATCGGAATCGAGTCACTCTTTACAGGTATCCCGATTCTCTGGGGACCCGGACTTAACACACACCGTCACGCGTACAACGGACGTAATGGCGAGTACTATTCAGAGGATCCTATCCTTTCCGGATATACAGCGATGGAATTTGCAATCGGAGCTCTTAAGTATGGACTGATCGCAGCACCCAAGCACTATGCATTCAACGACCAGGAGACCAACAGAGCGGGAGTAGCTCCCTTTATGACAGAGCAGAGAGCAAGAGAAGTAGAACTTCGCGCTTATCAGATCGCCTTTG
>CAMNOS010000037.1 GCA_946546925.1 uncultured Butyrivibrio sp. | reverse complement strand
AGTTAGCAATGACTATTTTTAATTCGAAAGGAGTTTTTATGAATAGAATAAACGCATGGACAACTTATAATGCTACCCAGCTTAAGGCTGTGGATAAGTTTGCTGACCAGTACAAGGTGTTCCTTAACAATTCCAAGACTGAGAGAGAGGCTATCGATACCATTGTCAACGAGATCGAGGCAGCAGGCTACAGAGAACTTAATACTTTGATCGGAGGCAAGACCAAGCTCAAGAAGGGCGATAAAGTTTACTCCGTATGGATGAACAAGTCAATTGCAATGTTCCAGCTGGGATCAGATCCTATGGAAGCAGGTATGAACATTCTCGGCGCTCACATTGATTCACCGCGTCTTGATGTTAAGCAGAACCCTCTATATGAGGATTCACAGATTGCATACCTTGATACGCATTACTACGGCGGTATCAAGAAGTACCAGTACGTTGCAATGCCACTTGCAATTCACGGCGTGATAGTCAAGACAGACGGAACGACAGTTCAGCTCAATGTCGGTGAAGACGAGGATGATCCCGTATTCTTCGTATCAGATCTTCTCATTCATCTCGCACAGGATCAGATGGCCAAGAAGGCATCAAACGTAATCGAGGGTGAGGCACTTGACCTCATCGTTGGCAACAGACCTTTTGTGATCGAGAAGGATGAGAAAGAAAAGGCCGAGAAGAAGAGCACAAAGTACTCTGCAGGTGAGAAGTATGCAATCGATGCGGAAAAGGCCGAAAAGGATGAGAACGGCAAGGTATCAGGCGCTGTTAAGCGCGGGATCCTGGCAATCCTCAATGACCTCTACGGTATTACAGAGGAAGATTTCATATCAGCAGAGCTGGAGATAGTTCCCGCAGGTAAGGCAAGGGATGCCGGCTTTGACAGATCCATGATCCTTGGCTATGGCCACGATGACAGGGTATGCGCATATCCTTCAATGAGAGCTATTCTTGATGTCAGCAATGTAAAGAGAACATCCTGCTGCATTCTTGTTGATAAAGAGGAGATCGGATCTGTAGGTGCTACGGGTATGAGATCCAGGTTTTTTGAGAATGCGGTTGCAGAGCTTATGAACCTCACGAAGGAAGGCTACAATGACCTCTCCCTCAGAAGATGTCTTGCCAATTCATGCATGCTTTCTTCAGACGTCAATGCAGGCTTTGATCCCAGCTATGCTTCCTGCTTTGAGAAAAAGAATGCTTCATTCCTCGGAGGCGGACTTGTGTTCAGCAAGTTCACGGGCTCCCGCGGAAAGTCAGGCTCAAATGATGCCAATGCTGAGTTCATCGCAGAGATCAGAAAGGCTTATGAGAAGGACAAGATTGTTTACCAGACTGCAGAACTTGGTAAGGTTGATGTGGGCGGCGGCGGAACAATCGCTTACATCCTTGCACTCTATGGCATGAACGTCATTGATGCAGGTGTTGCAGTTCTTAACATGCATGCACCATGGGAGGCTATCAGCAAAGCTGACCTTTATGAAGCATACAGAGGATACGTATCGTTCCTTAAGAATATTGATTTTAGAAATGAGTAATTTACATATGAGTACAGATCATGAGGTGGGGCTGTCTACTTCTGACTACTACTTTGACCTTCCCAAGGAGCTCATTGCGCAGGACCCCATGGAAAAGAGGGATGAGTGCAGGCTCCTTGTGGTAGACAAAGAGACAGGAGATGTGGAGCACCACAGGTTTAATGAGATAATTGATTATCTTGAGCCGGGAGACTGCCTGGTTCTCAACAATACCAAGGTCATACCCGCAAGACTTCTTGGAGAGAAGGAAGGGACGGGAGCTGCCGTCGAGATACTTCTTTTAAAGAGAAGGTCAGGCGATGTATGGGAGACGCTGGTCAAGCCCGGCAAGAAGCTTCGCCCCGGGGCCAGGGTCTCTTTTGGCGGAGGTATTCTGAAGGCTGAGATAATGGACATAGTGGATGAGGGCAACCGGCTTGTTAAGTTCTTTTACGATGGCATCTGGGAAGAGATACTTGACCGCCTTGGAGAGATGCCGCTTCCGCCATATATCACTCACAAGCTTCAGAACAAGGACATGTATCAGACTGTATACGCCAGATTTGAAGGCTCGGCTGCGGCACCTACTGCAGGACTTCATTTTACCAATGAACTCCTTGAGAGGATAAGTAAAAAGGGTGTCGACATGGCGTTTGTGACACTTCATGTGGGACTTGGCACATTCCGCCCCGTCAAGGTGACCAATGTCAAAGAGCACCACATGCATACAGAGTGGTATCAGGTCACCAAGGAAGCTGCTGACAAGATCAACAGAGCAAGGCAGGGCGGACACAAGGTCATCTGCGTGGGAACCACCAGCTGCAGGACAATAGAGAGCGCAGCGGACCAAGACGGAAGGCTCTCGGAGTGCAGCGGGGATACCTCGATCTTTATCTATCCCGGTTACAGCTTCAAGGTGACTGATCGCCTTATCACCAACTTCCATCTGCCGGAATCCACGCTCGTAATGCTGGTTTCAGCTCTGGCAGGCAGAGAGCATGTGCTTAACGCTTACGAGGAAGCAATAAAGGAGAGATACAGGTTCTTTTCTTTCGGTGATGCCTGCTTTTTCAAGTAAAATGCACATTTTGCCCCATGCTGCCAAAGGCTTCAAACCTTGCGGCAGTGCGGCAGATGGGGTATTATTTATGTGTAGTGATGTAATTCGAATATTATTCTGAATGTGAGGGTTAATCATGGAAGAGAGAAGAAAGAGCAGAAGACTTGAACTTGAAGGCGAGATCCTGATCAAGGAACTTGGAACAAGTGAAGTACATAACTGTGATATACATATCACTGATTGCTCAAGCACGGGACTTGGCTTTTCAACGAAGCAGCAGCTCACCATAGGCAACAATTATGAAGCCAGGATCACGATCTGGACCAAGGAAGTTCTCCATGTGATCATCCAGATAGTACGTGCCGCCAAAGAAAATGATGTTTTTCACTATGGCGGTCTTTTCATCGGAATGCCTGATGATGTCAGGAAGAGAATCGACGTCTACGAGACTGTCGAGGAGGAAAAAGAAAGACTTAAGGGAGATAATTAATGAAAATAGCAGTAGTCGGATCAGGATATGTTGGCCTGTCCAATTCAATTCTTTTGTCACAGTATAACGACGTAACCTGTGTGGATGTGATTCCTGAGAAAGTTGACATGATAAATAACAGGATTTCACCCATCGTCGACAAGGAAATTGAAGAATATCTCAGAAAGGATTCACTTAGACTTCGCGCTACACTTGATGCCTCATCAGCATATGAAAATGCAGACTTTGTCATAGTTTCTACGCCGACCAATTACGATGAGAAGCTCAATTATTTTGATACTTCATCTGTAGTGAGCGTTGTTGATCAGGTGCGCAATGAGAATCCCGATGCTTATATAGTCATCAAATCCACAATTCCTGTAGGTTATACAGAGGAACTGAGTGAGACCTACAATACGGACCACATATTGTTTTCACCTGAGTTCTTAAGAGAGGGACATGCACTATACGACAATCTGTATCCGTCGAGGATCATTGTCGGCTATGACACTGACAGTGATGAGGCCAGAGAAAAGGCTGAGCTGTTTGCAGGACTTCTGAAGCAGGGGTCTCTGAAAGACGATGTGCAGGTCCTTTACATGAACAGTACAGAGGCAGAGTGTGTGAAGCTTTTTGCCAATACCTTCCTTGCTCTCAGAGTTTCTTATTTCAACGAACTTGACACCTACGCGGAGGTCAGGGGCCTCAACACAAGGAATATCATTGAGGGCGTATGTCTTGACCCCAGGATCGGAAGCTTTTACAACAACCCGTCCTTTGGATACGGCGGGTACTGCCTGCCCAAGGACACCAAACAGCTTCTTGCCAACTATGAGGATGTACCCAACAACCTGATCCAGGCTATCGTAGATGCCAACAGGACCAGGAAGGATTTCATAGCCGACAGGATCTGGGCGCTACATCCGAAGAAGGTAGGAGTCTATCGTCTCACCATGAAGGCCGGATCTGATAACTTCAGACAGTCCGCGATCCAGGGGATCATGAAGAGGATTAAGTCAAGGGGCATAGAGTGTATAGTCTATGAACCGACATACAAAGAGGATGACTTTTTCAATTCAAGGGTTGAGAGAGACCTTGATAAGTTCAAAAAAGAATGTGATTTCATCATCGCTAACCGCATGACGGATGATCTTGCGGATGTAGTAGATAAGGTGTACACAAGAGATCTGTTCAGAAACGAGTGACAGGTCTTTTGACGAGCAGAATTATGATCAGAATATAAAACAGGGATTGCGTTATCGCAATCCCTGTAAGTCTTTAAAGAATGTGGGGTAGGAGATACCCACACATTCATTATCTATTATTCTCGTGGTCCCTTCGGCAACCAGAGATGCAATCGCAAAGCTCATGGCAAGCCTGTGGTCGGCATGCGAATTGATATCAGCTCCCTTTAAGGGATTGCCTCCGTGGATTATCATTCCGTCATCGGTGGCCTCTATATCACATCCCATTTTCCTAAGACCCGATACGACTGTCTCGATCCTGTTGGATTCTTTGACCTTGAGCTCGGCGGCGTCCTTGATGATCGTGTCGCAGTCCGCGGTGGCTGCAAGAACGGCAACAACAGGAAGCTCATCTATCATGGTGGGGATGACTTTGCCGCCTATCACAAACTGATGGTTCTCGTTGCCGTGAAGCTCTGAGTATCTGACAAGGAGATCAGCCCTGGGCTCATTGGACTCATCCACATTAAGGAGAGTAATGTCGGCTCCCATCTGCTCAAGAACAGCAAGGATACCTGCTCTTGTCTTGTTTATGCCAACATTCCTTATGAGTATTTCTGAACCGGGTACGATAAGTGCTGCTGCGATAAAATATGCGGCAGATGAAATGTCGCCGGGCACATTGATCTTCTGGCCCGTCAGGGGCATTCCGGGATGGAGAATGCATACTGCACTTCCGTCTCTTGAGAACTCGTTGTGAATATCCGCTCCGAAAGCAGAGAGCATTATCTCCGTGTGATTCCTTGAAAGAGCGGGCTCAAAGACAACCGAGTCACCCTCTGCATAAAGGCCTGCGAGCATGATGCAGCTCTTAACCTGAGCGGAAGCAACAGGACTTCTGTAACTGATTCCGTGAAGGTGCTTCCCTCCAGTGAACTTAAGGGGAGTGCAGTCGTTGCCCATAACTGATGTCACCTCTGCCCCCATTTGGGAGAGAGGAGTGATTATCCTGTTCATTGGTCTTTTGCATATGGACATATCACCGGTGATGACTGAGTCGAAGGGCTGAGCGGCAAGAATGCCGGACATGAGCCTCGTGGTGGTCCCGCTGTTACCTGTATAGAGAGTAGAAGTCGGAGCCTTGAAATTATGCAGGCCGTTTCCGTGAACGGTGATGGTAGGAACGCCGTTTAAAGGTCTTAAGGCATGCTCAATCTCAACACCGAGCCTTTTAAAACATTCTATGGTAGAGAGGCAGTCGGCGCTCTCAAGAAATCCCGTCACTTCAGTGGTGCCTTTTGAGAGAGCACCGAACATAATACTCCTGTGAGAAATTGACTTGTCGCCGGGTACGAATATGTCGCCCTTAAGAGGCTTTGTTGCTTTCTCCAATGCGATCATAATGATTCTCCAATTAAAAATGCAAAAACTGTTGTTAATCGGTATAAACTGTATATCCTTTTTCTCTGAGGAGGTCACCTGCGTGATCAAGGCCCTTCTGACTGTGAAACTCAATTCTCAGTGTTCCGCGCTCGTACTCCCTGTTGTGGACAATGCCAATGTTCTTGATGTTGATGAGATTGTCGGACAGAAGAGTGGCGACTCTTGCAAGATTACCGGGCTTGTCATCAATCTCCACATGGATGGAATACACCGTCTTGATGGGGCCTGATGATGCATCAATAAAGGACTCCCGGTACTGCCTTGCACCTGAAAAGAATTCCATCACCTTCGCAGTGTCATGCTCGTCAATTGCAAGTTTGATGTCTCTTAGAGAGTCTATATATATTGAGAGGAGCCTGGAGATATTGTCTGAGTTGGTCATGCAGATCTGGTTCCACATAACGGGTGATGAGGAGGAAATCCTTGTGATATCCTTAAAACCTCCGGCGGCGATGGTCTTCATGAGGTGGTCCTTAGTGTCATTGTCTCTTACAAGATTCACCAGAGAGGCACTGATGACATGAGGAACATGGCTTATGGCTGCTGTTATGAAGTCGTGCTGTCTGTAAGATACTATGAGGGGAATTGCCCCAAGATTTCTTACGAGTTCTGCGTATTCTTCAACTTTCTGATCAGAAGAGGAGTCCGTCCTGGTAATGATGTAGTATGCATTCTCCAGAAGAGTTGCCTTGGAATTGCCAAAGCCTATCCTCTCTGTGCCTGCCATGGGGTGTCCGCCGATAAACTGTGACTCAAGATCAAGGTCTCTCACCAGCTCATGTATCGGAGTCTTGACGCTTCCGATATCTGTCACGATCGCATCGGGACTTATATATGGCAAAAGAGTTCTCAGATTGTCATTGTTGATCTCAACAGGCGCACATAAAAAGATGTAATCACATTTTCTGAAAGCCTCTCCAATCTCGTAGAGGGGCTCATCTATTATTTTCTCCTCAAAAGCCTTATCAACGGTCTTACTGTGCGGAGTGTAGGCAATTATATGAGAATCGGGGCGAAATGCCTTGATTGCGCGGGCAATGGAGCCGCCTATCAGTCCAAGGCCTACAAAACCGTAGGTTTTTATATTCATCGGAAAATTCCTTCCATAATAAGAAGTCTTATTTGGATACTATAACACTTTAATGTGTGAAAATCAATAAGGAGATTATTGTGCAACTAGCCCTAAAATACTTGTGTATGCACTATATTTTTAGTAGAATATTGTTATGGGTTTTTTGGGGGACCAAGTAAAACTCATACAAAATACCCAATAAGTCGAGACTGGAGGACTAGATATGAACGTTTACACAACTGACAAGATTAGAAACGTAGTACTGTTGGGACATGGTGGGGCAGGCAAGACTACTCTTGCTGAGGCTATGGCATACCTGGCAGGTATTACATCCCGTATGGGAAAGGTTGAGGATGGAAACACCTTAAGTGACTTTGACAAAGAGGAACAGAAGAGACATATTTCCATTAGCACAACAACTATTCCTCTTGAGTGGGATGGACACAAGATCAACCTTCTCGACACACCGGGATTCTTTGATTTTGTTGGTGAGGTTGAAGAGGCTATCAGCGTTGCAGATGCTGCGATCATCGTAGTTTCGGGCAAGGCAGGAATCGAAGTCGGAACAGAGAGAGCATGGGAGATCTGCGAGAAGTACAAGATTCCCCGCATGTTCTTTGTATCAGATATGGACATAGACGATGTTTCCTACAGACAGGTTGTTCAGGATCTCACAGACAAGTACGGCAAGAAGATGGCTCCGTTCAATCTTCCTATCCGTGAGAACGAGAAGTTTGTCGGCTACGTCAATGTCATCCAGGAAAAGGGCTTCAGATGGGAAGGTAAAGAGGTTGTTGAGTGCCCTGTTCCTGAGTATAACCAGGCTAACCTCAAGCTCTTCAGAGATACTCTTATTGAGACAGTTGCTGAGACATCTGAGGAGTTCATGGACAGATATTTTAATGGAGATACTTTCTCAGAGGCTGAGATCAGAGCGGCTGCAAGAAGCAACGTTTGTGACGGCTCGATCGTCCCTATAGAGATGGGCTCCAGCACACTCTGCCAGGGTATCTACACAGTACTTGACGATATCGTTAAGTATATGCCGAGCCCTGAGAACCGCAAGATGGCCGGTATCAATACCAATACTAATGAGATATTCGAGGCTGACTTTGATTTCTCCAAGCCCAAGACAGCATTCGTATTCAAGACCATGATCGATCCTTTCATCGGTAAGTATTCACTTATCAAGGTTCGTTCAGGCGTTCTTAAGACAGATGATCAGATGTTTGTCGCAGGCAAGGACACAGAGGTCAAGATCGGCAAGCTCTACGTCCTTCAGGGCAACAAGGCAATTGAAGTTCCCGAGCTCCATGCAGGTGATTTGGGTGCCCTTCAGAAGCTTGAAGTTGCTACAGGCGATACACTTTCTACCAAATCTACACCTGTTCAGTACGCCAAGATGGATATTTCACAGCCTTATACATATATGAGATATCACGCTCAGAACAAGGGCGATATCGATAAGATCGCGCAGTCACTTGCCAAGCTTTGTGCTGAAGATCAGACTCTCAAGGTTGTCAATGACGCTGAGAACCGCCAGAGCCTTATCTACGGTATGGGAGATATGCACCTTGAGGTTGTTCAGAGCAAGCTCCAGAACGTCTACAAGGTAGGCATCGACCTCACCAAGCCCAAGGTAGCTTTCAGAGAGACTATCCGCAAGAACTCGGATGTTGAGTACAAGTACAAGAAGCAGACAGGCGGACACGGACAGTACGGACATGTTAAGATGCGTTTTGAGCCTTCAGGAGAGGCCACAACACCTTATGTATTCGAGCAGGAAGTTGTGGGCGGTGCAGTTCCCAAGAACTACTTCCCGGCTGTTGAGAAGGGCCTTGCAGAGTCTGTACAGAGAGGACCTCTTGCTGCATATCCTGTAGTTGGTGTCAAGGCTATTCTGTACGACGGATCCTATCACCCTGTAGATTCTTCCGAAATGGCCTTCAAGGTTGCTGCATCAGGCGCCTTCAAGAAGGGCTTTATGGAGGCTTCTCCCGTTCTTCTTGAGCCCATCGTTTCACTCAAGGTTACAGTACCGGACAACTTCACAGGTGACGTAATGGGTGACCTCAATAAGAGAAGGGGCCGTGTTCTCGGAATGAACCCTTCACTTACAGGCAAGCAGGTGATCGAGGCAGAGGTTCCCATGATGGAACTCTTCGGATACTGCACACAGCTTCGTTCCATGACAGGAGGAAGCGGTGACTTTGAATATACATTTGCCAGATATGAGCAGGCTCCTTCAGATGTTCAGGCCAAGGAAGTTGCTGACAGAGCTGACAAGGTTGCAGCTGCCAACTCAGAAGACTGATAATTATATTGCCTTATGGCTCCTCCGGATCTATCCGGGGGAGCTTTTTTCTTGGGGAAAGGTAAATTTATAAATATTCAAAATGATAAAATTTAATAGTGAGTTAATAAAATTATGGACGGTTTTATGATAATATGTAGACATGCAAAACGAATTATTTCTTAATTATAATTATATAGGAGAGGCCTCAAGTCTGCTCATAGCGGTTCTGGCGCTTCTTGCCATAGTTTATGTCAAGCCGAGGATGACATTCCTTTTCAGGTATGTCTGCGCCGGTCTTGGCTGGTCTGCGCTTGCAAGCCTTATCCAGATGCACATCCTGATCATTGCCAACAATTCCGAGAAATTATATAACAGGTATGTTTTTCTGGCGCTTATACTTGCCTATCTGGTAGCATATAATGCTGTTCTCTATCTGATCTTTGCCTATGTTAACATGATGTCATTCCACAGGCAAGGACAGAGAAAAGAGTTCCTGGTCATGTATCTGGTCCTTGTTACCATATATATTACAGGAGCCGTTATAGAGATTGCTTCCGGCAGGATATACAGCATGGAGCTTGGCGGGATAGACTTAACACATTTCGTGAGATATTACAGCTGTGCAGGAATGGTATGTGCGATACTCTGTTTTTGTGCAACTTTTACCAATAAGAAAAACATAGCCAGGATAGTCTGGATCACTGTATGTATCTGCGTTCCGGTGGATCTCATTGTCCTTACGGCTCAGTATCTTATCATTCCGTATGGTCATGTGGTTTTCACGGGAATCACCCATTCAGTAATGTTTGTCTTTGCATTTCTTCTTTTCCATGCAGAGCCCTACAATGAGATCTCCGGATGTCAGGGAGTTAATGCACTCAACAGGTTTATTGATAAAAAAGGCGGAAAGAAGGAATATTACCTCGTATACGTATACTTTACTCTTCCCTCAAGGCAGGATTTCGACAGCGACAGCATGGAACTTGCACTTTCGGGAATCAATGCATGCAGAACAATTGAGAGCCTATCAAACAGACTTACCATGTATATGGTAGCAGATGATAAGTATGTGGATGTCATCGAGGATGTGACCGAGAAGGAAGCGCGCAATTACATCAACCAGATCCGGGGTGTGTTTGACGGGCTTAAATCCGAGAGCAGGATACCATTTAATTACTGCATGATAGCAGGAAAGGTTGGTAAAAAACTCAATGATGCGATAAAGGTCAGGCAGTTCTATGATTTTATTGCTCAGAGGTTTCAGGATCAGAACAGCACCCACTTCTATATGACTACCAGCGAGGATGTGGAGAAGTTTGAGGAATATTACGCAACCAGCGAGGTGCTTAAGGATATCAGGAACACCGGTAATCTTGACGATGACAGGGTCATAGTATACGCACAGCCTATCTACAGTGTAGAGACAGGATCCTTCAGGGTAGCGGAAGCACTTATGAGGATAAAGATAGGCGATAAAGTCATTTTCCCCGATAAGTTCATTTCTGTTGCAGAAAACGCAGGGTGCATCCACACCTTGTCCTGCATAATAATCAACAAGGTTTGCAAGACAATAGAGCAGCTTGTAGATACATATGACTTTGATGCAATCTCGATCAACATTTCATCAAAGGAACTGTCTAATGCCAATATGTATCAGGACTTTCTGGACATAATCGAGAAGTATGATATTGATTTCTCCAAGATCAGAATGGAGATAACAGAGACAGCCATGTTCGAGAACGATGAGCTTGCAAACAGGAATATGCAGATCCTGGACAGAGAAGGTATTCAGCTCTACCTTGATGATTTCGGAACCGGATATTCCTCTCTTGAGAGAGTAATGAACTGTCCTGTCAAGACGATCAAATTCGACAAGACACTTCTGTATAAGTCGCTGGACGACAACAGAATGGACGACATACTTACCTACATGATCGAAGTTCTCAAAAAGAACGGATTCGTGACTCTGGTAGAAGGAGTAGAAGACGAATCTCAGAACAGGTTCTCGGTTGAGAGGGGCTTTGACTACATACAGGGTTATCATTACGCCAAGCCCGCACCAATTGAAGAACTGAGCAGGTACTTTGACAAAAAAGCTCCGGTCTTAACAACTTAATATTTTTCATAATGCACAGTCGGCCGTCTGCAGTGAGGACAAAAAGTTTTTGCTGCAGGGGGCTTTTTTGTTGTGAGATAGAATTACAGGTAATACTGATAAATCTTGTAAATTAGCCGCCTTGACACTGGCCGTATAATTGTATACAATCATACAAGAAAAACAATCATGAAAGAATCGAGGCTTTGTCATGAGTGATCAGAGTACTTTCCAGAACCGACCTGTGACGATGAATGATAAGAATAACCTGCTCAAGATTGAAGAGCATATGTATATTCTTGATGATGTCGCCAAACCTAATGTTTTCAGAAATATGTTCCCTTACGAGGAAGTTCCCAAGATTCCGTTTAATGACAGGATCGTTCCTCACAACATGCCCAAGGACATATGGATAACTGACACCACTTTCAGAGATGGCCAGCAGTCCAGAGCGCCCTATACCACTGAGCAGATCGTCAGGATCTATGACATGTTCCATGAGCTTGGCGGTCCCAACGGAATGATAAGGCAGAGCGAGTTCTTTTTATACTCAAAGAGTGATCGCGATGCAGCAGTTAAGTGCATGGAGAGGGGATACAAGTACCCTGAGGTCACAAGCTGGATAAGAGCAAGTCAGGAGGACTTCAAACTCGTCAAGGAAATGGGAATGAAGGAGACCGGTATCCTGGTCAGCTGCTCAGATTACCACATCTTCCTCAAGCTCAAGATGACAAGGAAACAGGCTCTTGAGCACTACCTGAGCATAATAAGGTCCTGCCTGGAGGAGGGCATAAGCCCGAGGTGCCATCTGGAGGACATCACAAGAGCAGATATATATGGCTTTGTTGTACCTTTCTGCATCGAGCTCATGAAGCTCAAGGAGGAGTATGGCATACCTGTCAAGGTGAGAGCCTGCGACACTATGGGCTATGGCGTCAATTTTTCAGGTGCCGTTATCCCCAGAAGTGTTCAGGGTATCATTTATGCGATCAACACCAACGCCAGTGTTCCCAGTGAACTCATAGAGTGGCACGGCCACAACGACTTCTATAAGGCTGTTACCAACTCCACAACGGCCTGGATCTATGGCTGTTCATCAGTCAACACATCGCTGTTTGGAATCGGTGAGAGAACGGGCAACACACCTCTTGAGGCGATGGTATTTGAATATGCCCAGCTCAAGGGGCACCTGAACGGAATGAATACACAGGTGATCACAGATCTTGCTGAGTACTACGAGAAGGAGATCGGTTATACCATACCTGCCAACACTCCTTTTGTGGGCAAGAACTTCAACGTCACAAGAGCGGGTATCCATGCGGACGGACTTCTCAAGAATGAGGAGATATATAACATATTTGACACGGAGAAGTTCCTTAGGAGACCGCCTGTTAGCGCAGTGTCCAACACATCGGGTCTTGCGGGTATCGCCCACTGGATCAACGTTCACTACAAGCTTCGCGATGAGCATGCTCTTGATAAGAAGTCAGAGCTGGTTGTAAGACTTAAATCCTGGGTGGACAACGAGTATGACAACGGAAGAGTAACTGTAATGACTGATAATGAGCTCGTTACCAAAATTGATGAGGTAGCTGCAGAGCTTGGCTTAGTGGTTAAGGAAGGAGAAGTGGTCACACTTAAGTGACACGGTACCGTTATGGAGAATCGGGATCTAAAGCAGGAAGTTACTGATAAGTACTCCCTGAGGGGAAGAGTCTTTAACAGGATCAGAGAGGACATATTAAACGGCAAATACAAGGATCACGAGGAACTCAAGGAAGTGGCAATAGGCAATGAACTTGGCGTCAGCAGAACTCCTGTGAGGGAGGCTTTCAGACAGCTGGAACTTGAGGGACTCATACAGATCATTCCAAACAAGGGAGCCTATGTAACAGGCATCAAGGCCAAAGACATACAAGACATCTATATGATACGAAGTAAGCTCGAGGGGCTGTGCGCGAGATGGGCCTGTGAGTACATAACCACAGAGCAGCTTGAGGAGATGGAGGAGAACATCTATCTCGCTGAGTTCCACGCCGCCCGCGGCCATATGGAACAGATGGCTGAGCTTGATAACCGTTTTCACACAATTCTCTATGAGGCCTGCAACTCCAAGATGCTTGAGCATCTCCTCAAGGATTATCATCAGTATGTCTGGAGGGTGAGACAGCAGACTTTAAAGAGCGGAAGAGGTGCTGTTTCAAATGTTGAGCACAAGTATATAATGGAAGCCATAAGGGAAAAGAATCCCGACAAAGCGGAGGAGCTTGCCAACCAGCACATGTTAAATGCCTATGAGAACATGGTCGACAAGGGACTTCTGGAAATATATGATTAATGAACCGGTATCGGACAACCTACCTTATATGACAAGGAGATACAAATGAGCAAAATACAGATGACCACACCGATTGTTGAGATGGACGGAGATGAGATGACCAGAGTCCTCTGGCAGATGATCAAGGACAAGCTCATCCTTCCCTACATCGATCTTAAGAGCGAGTACTACGACCTTGGGCTTAAGCACAGGGATGAAACCGACGATCAGGTCACGATAGACTCAGCCAATGCAACACTTAAGTACGGAGTAGCTGTTAAGTGTGCCACGATAACTCCAAACAACGAGAGAGTTGAGGAGTACGGATTAAAGAAGATGTGGAAGAGCCCCAACGGAACGATAAGGGCCATTCTTGACGGAACAGTGTTCAGGACACCTATCATGGTGAAGGGTATCGAGCCTAATGTAAGGACCTGGGCAGAGCCCATCACTCTTGCAAGGCATGCTTACGGCGATGTCTACAAGAATGTGGAGATAAGAGTTCCCGGTCCCGGCAAGGCAGAGATTCTTTTTACCGGAGAAGACGGAACCGAGATAAGAAAGACAATACATGAATTTGACGAGCCCGGCATCATTCAGGGCGTTCACAACAAGGATTCATCCATAAAGAGTTTTGCGAGAGCCTGCTTTAAGTATGCGCTCTCTGAGAAAAAAGAGCTCTGGCTCGGAACCAAGGACACCATCTCAAAGACCTATGACAGAAGATTCAGAGAGATCTTTGACGAGGTGTTCGAGGCAGAGTTTAAAGAGGACTTTGAGAAAGCCGGAATCACATATTTCTACACCCTTATCGACGACGCCGTTGCCCGCGTTATGAAGTCGAAGGGTGGCTTTATCTGGGCCTGCAAGAACTACGACGGCGATGTGATGAGCGACATGGTATCATCTGCCTTCGGTTCACTTGCAATGATGACCTCGGTTCTTGTTTCACCCACAGGCGTGTACGAATATGAGGCAGCCCACGGAACAGTACAGAGGCACTACTACAAGTATTTAAAGGGAGAGCCCACATCCACCAACCCTGTTGCAACTATTTTTGCATGGACAGGTGCCCTCAGAAAGAGAGGAGAGCTGGATAATATCCCTGAACTTTGTGCATGGGCAGACAGGATGGAGAAGTCTACGCTCTCAGTCATCGAGTCCGGAAGAATGACCGGAGATCTGGCTCTTATCACATCACTTCCGAACCCTCAGAAGCTTGGCAGCGAAGAATTTCTTGATGCAATTGCAAAAGAGTTTGATAAATGACGCAAGCAGTGTATAATATAGCTGAATGAGCATAAAAAGTCGTCCCGACTTCGTTTTATGGAGCCGGGACAATTTTATGTACTACTATAGAAGGAGTTTTTCAATGAAAAATACCAGCAGATCAATTATTTTTATTGCACACGGAGCGATAATAGCTGCGCTTTATGTTGTACTCACCGTGCTTGCAGCGGGCTTTGACCTTGCCAGCGGAGCTATTCAGGTAAGATTTTCCGAGTGCCTCACGGTTATGCCTTTCTTTACGGTAGCAGGTATCCCCGGAGTTACCATCGGATGTTTCCTTGCCAATATCATTACAGGAAGTGCGCTTCCCGATGTTATCTTTGGCACACTGGCAACTTTTCTCGGGAGCCTTGGAACCTACCTTTTGAGAAAGAACAGGTTCCTGTGCACTGTTCCTCCTGTTGTAGCTAATGCACTTATCATTCCGTTTGTGCTCAAGTACGCATACAGCATTCCCGGAGAGCTCTGGTTCTTCGGACTTACTGTTGGAGTAGGTGAGATCATCACCTGTGTCATATTCGGCCAGATACTTATAACAGCGCTTCTGCCCATAAGACACGTGTTGTTTACACCTGAAGAAAAAAAACTTTTCATGATTCGGAGATAAGTCGGCATGATCCTTTCAGTTCACGGAGTAAATGTAAGCTTTGATGGAAAAGACATCCTTAAGGATGCCTCTTTTCATATGGAAAAAAATGAGAAGGTGGCTATTGTCGGAATCAACGGCGCAGGTAAAACTACGCTCCTTAGGGTTATTACAGGGGAGCTGGCACCGGAAGACGGAGAAGTTACTTTTTCAAGAGACGTCACCTGGGGATACCTTGCGCAGAACCAGAATGTAGACACCGATAACACCATTTACGATGAACTGAAAGAAGTAAAAAGAGCTGCCTGGGAGCTGGAAGAGAACATCAGGAGTGCCGAAACAATGATGAAGCACCTTGAGGGTGAGGATCTTGAAAAGCTTCTTGACAGATATACCAGGATGAACGAGGAGTTCCAGAGAATGTCAGGTTATGCCTGGAAGAGCGAAGTAGTTGGAGTGCTCCGCGGTCTGGGTTTTCTTGAAGAAGAGTTTGATAAAAAGATAAATACGCTCTCCGGCGGACAGAAGACCAGAGTGGCACTTGGCAAACTTCTTTTACAAAAGCCGGATATCATAATACTTGACGAACCGACTAACCATCTGGACATGAACTCCGTAAGGTGGCTTGAGAATTACCTCAAGGGCTATGAGGGAGCTGTTCTTGTTGTGAGCCACGACAGATATTTCCTCGATAAGATGGCTGACAAGATAGTGGAAGTTGAGAACGGCAGGGCGACCTCTTATGTGGGCAATTACAGCGCTTATGCCGTCAAGAAGCAGCAGAGGAGAATTGCCGAGTGGAGTGCCTATATCAAGCAGCAGCAGGAGATCAGGCACCAGGAGGAAGTTATAGCAAAGCTTAAGTCCTTCAACAGGGAGAAGTCCATTAAGAGGGCGGAGAGCAGGGAGAAGATGCTGGACAAGATCGAGGTACTGGATAAGCCCGCCGAGATCAACGACAGCATGCGGATCAGCTTAAAGCCTGTCTGCGAAAGCGGCACAGACGTCCTTACAGCAGAGAATGTGAGCAAGTCCTTCGGGCCTGAGAAGCTCTTTGAGGGGCTTGATTTTGAGATCAAAAAGGGAGAGCACGTGGCAATAATCGGTGACAACGGCACCGGGAAGACGACGCTCCTTAAGATAATTAACGGCGTTGAGAAGATGGATGAGGGCAGGATCACTCTTGGAGTCAAGGTCCACATAGGCTACTACGACCAGGAGCATCATGTACTTCACGACGACAAGACTTTGTTTGAAGAGATTTCGGATGCCTATCCGTCTCTTAATAATACTGAGATACGCAATACCCTGGCAGCTTTTCTTTTCACAGGGGACGATGTGTTTAAGAGGATTGGCGATCTGTCGGGCGGCGAGAAGGGCAGGGTAAGTCTAGCCAAGCTCATGCTCTCCGATGCCAATTTCCTGATCCTTGATGAGCCGACCAACCATTTGGATATCACCAGCAAGGAGATCCTCGAATCCGCTGTTTCCGGATATGAGGGAACGGTTCTGTATGTAAGCCACGACAGATATTTCATCAACAGGACAGCGACGAGGATACTCGATCTCACTCACGGACAGTTTGTGAACTATCCGGGCAATTACGACTACTACCTTGAGCACGTGGACGAGAGGATGGAGCGTCTTTTTGGTGAGAAGAACACAGCCGACGGGAGCACTCTGGGTTCATCAAATACTGCCTTCAAATATGAAGCCAGTGTTCTGAGTGGATCGCAGAATGCTGATAACACAGCGGCCAGATCTTCTGCAGGTGCCGATGACTGGAAGGCGCAGAAGGAGGCTCAGGCCAGGAAAAGAAGGCTCGAAGCTTCCCTCAAAAAGTGTGAGGATGAGATAGAGAAACTTGAAAAAAGAGACGGCGAGATAAATGAGCTTTTATCAGATCCGGCAGTTGGCACAGACCTGGGTAAACTTCGGGCTCTAAGCGATGAACAGAGTCAGATCCAGGATAAACTGGCGGCTTTATACGATGAATGGGCGCAGTTGTCCGAATAGAGCTGAGCAAATGCCCGTAAATATGGATTGACCGCAGCTTTCAGGAAATATATAATTATTTAGGGTTTGATTTGCAAATATAAGGAGACAGCTTTGAATCGTTTATATATACCATTTTTATGGGAACTGCTATTTGCTGTAGCATGCACTCTTTTGCCCAAGCAAACCTTGTATCTTTTCTTCGTCTTTTACTTGGGGATTCTTTATTATTTTTATTACTTTTACAAGCAGTTTTCATTCAGAAAACTTAAAAAAAATCTCGGCAGGGTAGTTACATTCTGGATTCCTGTGGCTCTGACGTTCGCAGGACTGTACATCGCCAATTATATCAGGGTTCAGATCATACCCTATACATTTATGGGGGCCAGGGACGGCACGGTTCAGATCATTTATCACAATGAGCTCTTCCCTACACTGATGTACGCCCTTATGATGATAGTATTAAAGCCTGTGGCTGAGGAACTCTTTTTCAGAAAGGCCATAATCAAGTTTGGCAGCTGGAAGAAAGTTCTTGCCTTTTCAATCTTAAGCATGCTGTTGTGCGCGCTTTCAAGAGCCCATTATCCGCTTGGGATAGCAGAGTGGATGCTTATGGCTCTTCCCGTGACTATAGCCTATGTGGCTACGAGGAACATCTATATATCTCTTATGGCACATGTGTTGTTTGAGTTCTATGACAACATCTATTCAGTTCTTTACACCATCGCAAGAATTTTTAACAGATAATATTGCCGGCACACCTGTGTCGGCAGTTTCATCTGATTTCGGGAGATAAACGTGAATAGAAGATTCAATAATCTCAGGGATAAGATTCACAAATTGGGGCTGCTTGGAATTATGCCCTTTATTTTCTGGCCGCTTTTCTTTCTTTTTGTCACTTATTTCATTTACAAGACAGAATATGACATAAGCTACGAAAATGTCGAAAATGACACCATAATAAAGGCATATGACGTGGCAGCAGACTTTGAAGAGTACCTGAATGATGTCACTCTCATCGTTGATCTGGCAGCCGACGGCATAAACGATATGCTAAGTCAGGGACTTCCTACAGACGATATTCAGGCCTACCTTGAGAGAAAGACACTTGAACTTGATTCTATCGCGAGCGGAGATACAAAGGGCATATACGGCTATGTACAGGGTAAGTTCGTCGATGGCGACAAGTGGGTTCCTGATGAGTCTTATGTGCCGACTGAGAGAGCGTGGTACAAGGAGGCTGTAAATGCCGGCGGAAGGAAGATCATGGTGGATCCTTATGTCGATGCCAGAACGGGTAAGCTTGTTGTTACTGCAGCCAAACTTCTTCCTGATAAAGGGAGCGTTGTTGCGATTGACATATGGCTGAGCAGAATGCAGCAGATGACTGAGGATGTGATTGATTCTGACGAAAATCATGCTGTGATGATACTGGATGAGAAGGGCAATGTCGTAGCCCATTCCAACCCTGATGAAGTCGGGCTCAATTACAGAAGCAGCGATGATAAGGAAAAGAGAAATATCTATGTGTCCTGGCAGAACAGTCACGGCCAGGTATTTCGGACTAATGTGGGAGGGGACAGATATCTCTTTTACCCAAAAGAAATCTCAGATTCATGGACTGTCATTACCATGACTAGTGAAGGGCTTGCCATGGAAAAGATAAACAGACTTTCTAACATGATCTTCCTGTCTGCCATTGTAGGACTCATAATCACATTTGCGGTCCTTGTAAGTTTCTCAAGACAGAAGATTAAAGTTACGACGTACGGCGAGAACATACAGGCGATAGCCAATGTCTACACTTCCCTCAATAAGATTGACCTTGAGACTATGGAGTATGAGTTTATTTCCTGTAAGGACTTAAATACCACCAAACTTATAAAGAGCAACACAAACAGCGCCGACAAAAAGATCAGAGAGATTATGGAAAAGATAAGTGATGAGAGGTCACAAAAAGAGGTCCTTGAGTTTGTGGATCTTTCCACAATTGATGATAGAATGGCGCAGACTGACTCTGTCAGCATGGAGTTCCTCAACTGGGACCACAAGTGGGACAGAGCGAGGTTCATCGTTGCAGACCGCAAACTGGACGGCAGGATCAGATCAGTGATCTTTGCCATAGAGCAGATAGACAAGGAAAAGCGCTCCAAGGACAAGTTAAGATACCTTGCTGAGACAGATCAGCTCACAGGAATAAACAACAGAGGAAGCGGTGAGAGCAAGGTGAGAAACTGCCTTCAGGTGGGAGATGGAGGTATGTTCATACTCTTTGATGTCGACCATTTTAAGAGCATCAATGACAATTTCGGCCACGGCGCAGGTGATAAGGTGCTGATGGCTATCGGAGAGTGCATGCGAAAGACCTTCAGAGAAAAGGATATAATCTTAAGGCTCGGAGGCGATGAGTTCGCTGCATTTACCCCGGGGATTCAGGATAAAAACGCAGGGGCTCCGGTCATAAACAGACTTGTTTCAGGGATTGAAAAAATAAACATTCCCGAATTGGGAGGACATAAGATCTGTGTGAGCGTGGGGGCGGCATTTTACTATCCCGATGACACATACTCTTTTGAGGAGCTGTATAAACACGCCGACAGCTGCACCTACATCAGCAAAAAGACCAAGGGCAGCTGCGTGACCTTCTTCGATGATTCGGGTGAGGACGGGGAGAAAATTTGAAAATTTGATTAAATCTGATTATTACGGTTGCTTTTTGATTAAAGATGATGTATTTTTCTTATGTAAGATTTTTAACAATATTTGATTCTTTAAACAAAAGCATAGGATATGCGGTCGTTTATAAATCCCAGAGATTAATCAGCAATCAATATATTATGTACTTATAGGCGCTTAAGTGCGCAGACAAGGAGTTTACGTTTGAGAGAGAAATATGAGACATTGAAACTTAATGACCTTCGTGATATAGCCAAAAAGAGGGGCATAAAGGGAGCAACAGGACTCAAGAAATCAGAGATCATCGATCTTATGTGCGAGCTTGACGAGAAGGAAGCTGCCGAGAAGGCTGCAAAGGAAAGCGCACAGAAGGAGCCTGCAGAAAAAGCTGCTTCTGACATAGAGGGCAAGGCCAAAGCTCAGCAGGCAAGGCCCG
>CAMNOS010000036.1 GCA_946546925.1 uncultured Butyrivibrio sp. | reverse complement strand
CAGGATGATCTCAGGATCATAAATAAGGGTGACCACAGGATGACGCCCTGCCCCAGTCATACAGCGAGCACCCTCGGCGATACACCCCATCTGGAAATCACAGCAAAAGAGAGCCGGGAAGGCAGGATGATATTCTTGATACGATCAAAAAACCTCACCCCCACTCTTCATACTCTGAAGAAATGGGGGTGAGGACAATTTATATAATGCAGGAATCCTGCGTTTTGCAGGACATACCCCTCGCTTTGCGATGAGTTGGTCCGATACTATTCCCAGATTTCTAAAGAAATCCAGGGATCTGTCTTTATTACTCCATAAATCCGTAAGCCAGATTTACTGCATCAAGTGTAGCTTCCATGATCCTTCCGGGCACATTGGCATCTCCTGCTGTAAGAACCGGAATGCCCAGTTCCTTGAGAGGTGCAAGAAGCGCATTCTCTGATCTCACTCCGAGAGCCACGATCACATTGTCGGCATCTACCCTCGACTGTGTGCTGTCTTTCGTGCTCTCGATCACGATTCCCTTTTCATCTACAGAGAGAACTTTATGGCCGGTGCAGATCTTCTCGCCCTGGGCTGTCACTCTTGTGACATAGTCCACAAGAACTGAAGGATACAGGCCTCTTCCGATCTGGTCGAGCATCTCCACAAGAGTAACCTCTCTTCCCTTATAGCAGAGGGTTTCTGCAACTTCCATTCCTGTATTACCACCGCCGATGACAACAACCGAGCCGTCTTTTACATCCTTGGCTCCGCTAAGGAACTCTTCTGCGGTAATAACGTTCTCTCCGTCAATTCCGGGGATTGGAGGAATAATGGGAGTTCCGCCGCTTGTAAGGAAAACTCCTGAGGGATCAATTGCCTTTACATTATCTGCAGTTGCCTCTGTCCCAAGCCTTACTTCGATACCTGAGTTCTCTACTCTGGCAATAAGTCCGTTCTTGTAGGCTCCCAGTTTATCCTTGAGAACCGGCTTGTCTGCCAGATTAAGCTGACCGCCGAGTACATTTTCTTTTTCAAAGATGACAGGTTTAAATCCTCTCTCCTTAAGAGTAAGGGCTGCCTCCATTCCTGCTGGGCCGCCGCCGATAACTGCTACCGTTCTGCCCTCTCCGTTTCTGTTTATCCTGTCAAACTCAACCTCTCTTCCGCATCTGGGGTTGACGGTGCACTTGATATGTCCGTTAGCACCGATAGCACCAAAGCAGTTAAGACATCCGATGCAGCGGTTGATCTGTGCTTCTCTTCCGCACATAGCCTTCTTGGCCCACTCAGGATCCGCAAGGTTGGCTCTTGCTACACCTATGAAATCGCACACGCCTTCTTCCAGAAGAGCTTCAGCAATCGAGGGCTCTTTGATATTATTAACTGCGATCACAGGAATGCTCACAGCACCCTTTATTGCAAGTGCCAGGTGCTTTTTCCAGCCCTGGGCAAATGATGCGGGCTCAACAATAGTTGTGGATGATTCATATATGCCTGTTGAAACATTGATTACATCTATTCCGAAGCTCTCAAGGCACTTTGCAATCTCAACGGTATCCTCGATCTTAAGTCCACCTTCCACGAACTCGTCAGCACTGATCCTGACAGATATAGGGAAATCAGGTCCGCACTGTGATCTGATGCCGGCGATGATCTCCTGCATGATAGTAAGTCTCTTTTCAAAAGAGCCGCCGTACTTATCCTCGCGCTTGTTGGTATATGGAGACAGGAACTCATTGAGAAGATATCCGTGGGCAGCGTGAAGCTCAACGCCATCCATGCCGCCGGCTTTGGCAATTACTGCGCCGTTCACAAATGCCTTAACCAGGTCCTCAACCTCTTCTGTCGAAAGAGCTCTCGGCATCTCCTGACATACCTTGCACATAACTTCAGAGGGTGCTACGATCTGTCGTCCCTCTATCTGGATCGCATGATTCTCTCGTCCGGGATGATGAAGCTGCATGAATATCTTAGCTCCGTGGCGGTGAACCCTGTCTGTCAGCCTCTGGATTCCCGTGATGTGAGACAGCTTGTAGGCACCAAGCTGACATGGGCAGGCAGTCCCGTACATGGGCTCTACTCTGGTGACCTCTGTAATGATGAGGCCAACGCCGCCTCTTGCACGCTCCTCGTAGTAGCGGATGATGTGCTCGTTGGCGTGGCCATCGCTTTCCGCAAGGCCAACTCCCATTGCAGGCATGACTACGCGGTTCTTGAGCGACAGTCTGCCTATTTTCCCCTCTTCAAACATTTTTTTGAACGCCATAAAAAATTCCTCCTTCTGCATGAAATTCATCACGCACTATAAATAATAGCGCTCAATTATAATGTGTACAATCATTACAATAAACAAACTTCCGGGATGAAAATTGGTTATTTTTTCATCCCGGAAGTCAGTCCCGTTTTCTCCTGTATCAGTCTGCTGTGCTTCTGCTCAGAGAAGCGCCTGCCCTGTACATCTGCCCAAACTCATCTTCATTCCATGTCTCGTAGTATTCCAGTATATCCTTGTCACTTTCCGATGTCCTGTAGGTGTACTGTCCACCGTTTGAAGACTGCGCTCTGATGACGAATATACCCGGGGCTGATTCCTCAAGAGCTGAAATGTCATCCTTGTATTCAAGGGTGAATTCTCCGTCTTTCATATGTCCGTAGTTTATTGCCTTTTCCTCAAACTGCACGTAGTACTCAGGCTGCATCTCGCCGTCAGCCTCATATCCTATGGTAGCTGTCTGCCATGTTCCCGACGGCACTGCTGCCTGATCCCCTGTTTCTGTACTTTCTTTCCGTGCGCCGCATCCGACGGACATAAGCACCAATGTCATAAGTAATATGCCTGTTAATATTCTTTTCATAAAACATATCTCACTTTTTTATTTTTCTTTATCATAATCGTCCAGGAAATGATGTCTGACGCCGTCCTTCTTATAGCAAATAACCGTCTCCAGGTTCACGTTCTCGACACTCTTAAAAATATTGGATTCAACATAGGGGTTGTTTTCCTTGAGGCTTGCGATGAGCTTCTTGGTCTCAAGGCGCTTGGAGGAAGTGGTTCCGTCCTCATGGCACGTGGAACAGGTCTCAGTGAAATGGCAGGCGCACTGCAGAAAATGCAGGTCATTATAGTCACGCCAGGCACATATGTCGCTCTCCCTCACAAAATAGAGGGGCCTTATCAGTTCCATTCCCTCAAAGTTCGTGCTGTGGAGCTTGGGCATCATGGTCTGGATCTGCGCCCCGTGAAGCATCCCCATAAGGATAGTCTCTATGACATCATCATAGTGATGTCCCAGCGCGATCTTGTTGCAGCCAAGTGCCTTGGCTCTGCTGTAGAGATATCCTCTTCTCATTCGTGCACAAAGGTAGCAGGGGCTCTTTTCTATCGTGTCCACTGCATCGAAGATATCGCTCTCAAATATGGTTATTGGTATTCCCAGCGCCCTGGCGTTACTCTCAATTAGCGCCCTGTTTTCCTTGTTGTACCCCGGATCCATTACAAGGAAGGTAAGCTCAAAATTACACTGCCTGTGCTTTTGGATCTCCTGGAAGAGCTTGGCCATGAGCATTGAGTCTTTTCCGCCGGATATGCATACTGCAATGTGGTCACCCTCATTTATGAGATGATACATCTTGCACGCCTTGGCAAAAGGGGAAAAGAGCTGCTTATGGAATTTCTTTCTTATGCTGAGTTCTGCCTTTTTGCGCCTTTCCTCAAGGTCCGTAAACTCAGAAATCTGCGCACAGACATATCCCGTATAACCACCTTTAAGGCTGTAGCACTGCCTTCCTTCCAGAAAAGCGATATCCTCAAACTCCCTCGTCTTCCTGCCATAATCGCAGTAGAAAACAAGTATCTTGTCTTCAGGGAGCCTTGCTATCTCTTTTTCCACAGCTTCATATTCTGCGTCAAAAGAGATCGCAACTGCCCCGGGGATCATCCCGTAGCTTCGCGCAGTCTCATCCCTGATATCAATTGGAAGATATGTGCCTTCCGGGAGCTTTAAAAAATCTTCTAATGTTATTTCCTGCATCTGTATCTTTCCTTTCAGCTATTGCAATTTGCTATTCTACACCAAATCGACAATATATCCAAATACAAAATAGCATAATAAAACACAAGAAAAAAAAGCCCCCTGCGCAGGAGCATGCCTACGCAAAGGGCTTAACAGCATATTATAGTAACATTTTTGAAAAATGCAAGTCCCCATCACCCGTTTATGGTGAACTGTCCGATCAGGTTATTGAGGCTCTCTGACTGCTCTGAGAGTTCTACAGATACAGCACTTGATTCTTCTGCCGTAGCTGAATTGCTCTGAACCACGTTGGATATCATCTCAATTCCCTTGTCGATCTCTTCCATGCTCTGAGCCTGCTGCCCGGCCAGATCACCGGTCTCGATGATCATGTCGGTGATCTCCTCAACGCTGTGCTGCATTGCATCAAGAGCTTCTGTGGTCTCAGCAACAACCGCATTACCGTTATTGATCTCGTCCATGGTATCGGCTATGAGCTGATGGGTATTCTTGGCAGCTTCGCTGGACTGATCAGCCAGTTTTCCGATCTGCTCCGCAACAACCGCAAATCCCTTGCCGGTCTCTCCGGCTCTTGCAGCTTCTATGGAAGCATTCAGTGCAAGGAGCGAGGTCTGTTTGGCAATGGCCTCGATGGAATTGGTCACCTGCTCTATCTCAGCAGATGCCTCTGTGATCCTTGTCATTGCATCCGTTACAAGGTGCATCTTGCGTGCACTCATTTCTGCATTGTCACGAACGGATGTTGCCATGCTCTTACTTCTTTCAGCCACATCCGCAAGCTGCCTTGTCTGCTCCGTGATGGAATTGACAGATGCTGTGAGCTCCTCTACTGCTGCTGCCTGATCCGTTGCACCTTCAGCCAGGTCCGTAGCTCCCTGTGACATATTGCTTGCACCCTGGGATACCTGCGATGAAGAATTTCTTACTTCGAGAAGTGTGCTGGAAAGATTATCTGAAATATCCGAAAGAGCACTTCTTATTGCCTCATAATCTCCGATATAGAGTTCTTCATTCCTTGATCCCGAAGAGAAGTCACCGCCTGACATTCTCTTCAGGGTTTCATCAATATCTTTTACAATACTCTCTATTACATTGGTGGACCGTTTGAGATCGTCAGCAAGCCTTCCAAGCTCATCCTCAGAGTCCGTCTCAATATCAATCTCTATCTTACCGTTTGCCATGTCATCGGCAGCTTTTGAGATTGCTTTTATCGGGCCAAGGATGCTGTTGGTAAGTGCCCTGCTTGCTTTCTTTGAATAAAGAAGTGCATATATCACGATAACCAGCGCAACAGCCGTCATTATACTTACCAGTATGATGCTCATGGCATAAGCTCTTGAAGCCTGCTCCTTGGCGTCGATTCCGATTGCCTTAAAGTCTTTTACAACTACTTTTATGGCCTCATTGGTATTTGCTGTGTAATAATCGTAGAGTTCCTCTCTCGAAGCGCCCGAATCGAACATTGTTACAAGCGTATCGTCAGACTTGTCGATATCGGCGACATGCTGATAAGCAGTGGACAGATCACCCTTGTAGACTTTGCTCAGTGTATTCAGTCCGTCATTGAGCTCCTGGATCTTTTCATAGGCACCGTTCATCTGCTCCTGCCTGTCCTCGGCTTCATAGGCATTCATAGCCCATAGGTAGTACTTGGCAAGCGCCTGGATTGTGATCCTTATCTCTCCCTGCTGAGTGTTCTGCTCATAATATACTGAATAAATATTTCTGAGATTAAGGAGCGCCACAATATCGATGAGCACTACAACTACCAGGATGACAATGAGATTAGTCCTGAACTTTCCAAAAACTTTTTTAAACTTCTCTGCCACAGAGAGTTTTCTGAAAGCATCCTGTGTGAATTCATTGTTCTGTGTACCTGCGTTGGACATAGATACCTCCATTTAATAAATATGCATAAGTGAAAAAACATATTGCAACCTGTACTTTATATTGTATTCGATATTTCGGCAAAATACTCTTAATATTGTAAAAATTTATATAAATTTTCGAAAAATCATTAATTAGTTTTACTTATCTGCATTTTTACGATATATTATTATTCGGTAAAAAAATCTACTAATACCAACAGATTTTAAAAGAGGAGGCATTTTTATGGTAAAAGCTGTTGTAGGTGCCAATTGGGGAGACGAGGGAAAAGGCAAGATAACCGACTCTCTTGCTGATAAGGCGGACGTAGTCATCCGTTTCCAGGGCGGCGCCAATGCCGGGCATACAATTGTAAATGAATATGGCAAGTTTGCTCTTCACACTATGCCATCAGGTGTTTTTCACACCAATATAATGAATATCATCGGCAACGGTGTTGCTTTTGATATAACGAAGTTCATGAACGAACTGCATGAGATCACCTCCAAGGGTGTTCCGCAGCCCAGGATTATGATCTCAGACAGGGTACAGGTTATGATGCCCTATCACGTTCTGTTTGACACTCTTGAGGAAGCAAGGCTTGCAGGAAAGAGCTTTGGCTCAACCAAGTCCGGAATCGCTCCGTTCTACTCCGACAAATTCGCCAAGATCGGATGGCAGATCAACGAGTTCTTCCAGGAAGATGCAGTAATCAAGGAGAAGATTGCAAGGATCGCCGAGATCAAGGACGTTCTGCTTGTTAACCTCTATCATGCTGATCCGATTGATCAGGAGGCACTCTTTAACCAGATAATTAAGTGGAGAGACCAGGTCAAAGAGTATGTTGGAAATGTATCACTTTATCTTGATGAGGCTATCAGGGAAGGAAAGACCATTCTCCTTGAGGGCCAGCTCGGAACCATGAAGGATCCGGACCACGGTATCTACCCTATGGTTACAAGCTCATCACCCCTCGCAGCTTACGGCGCGATCGGTGCAGGTATTCCTCCCTATGAGATCAAACAGGTTGTAACAGTATCCAAGGCTTATTCATCAGCTGTAGGTGCAGGTGCTTTCGTTTCAGAGCTCTTTGGCGACGAGGCCGAGGAACTGAGGCGCCGCGGCGGAGATGGCGGTGAGTACGGTGCCACCACAGGGCGTCCAAGGAGAGTTGGCTGGTACGACTGTGTTGCAAGCAAGTACGGCTGCAGACTTCAGGGTACTACAGATGTTGCCTTTACAGTCCTTGATGTTCTCGGATACCTCGATGAGATCCCTGTATGCGTAGGATATGATATCGACGGAGAAGTTACTACAGAGTTCCCCGTAACCCACCTTCTTGAGAAGGCCAAGCCTGTATTTAAGAAGCTCCCCGGCTGGAAATGCGATATCCGCGGAATCAGGAATTATGAAGAGCTTCCCGAGAAATGCAGGAAGTATATCGAATTCATCGAAGAACAGATTGGCTACCCCATTACTATAGTAAGTAACGGTCCTGCCAGAGAAGATATGATCTACAGAAAGAGCAGTCTTTCCAGATAATAATCACAATAATAAAGAGCCTTGGGGGCCAACTGAACAGTCCCCAAGGCTCTTTTTCTATTCCTATCCGTTAATTTCCGACAGAAGTCCGGCTACCTCTTCCACCGTCATTATTCCAAAACCTGAGAGATTTATGATCGGCATCTCCATGATCATCTTCTCCATCATCTCAGTGCCGCCTTCTCCAAGCTGATCAGCATCAGACTCTCCGCTTCTCATGCCCTCAAAGACTTTATCAAGAACCGGTCCGAGTATCTCTTTACCCTTCCTGGATTCCATGATATCAGAAATGGCTGAGAAGTTATCAAAATGGCAGGGAAGGTCTGTCGTGCCCTCAACATATATCGGAACCGTCTGCCTGATGTCAGCTGATGAAGCCCCTATCATGATGGTGAAATCACCGCTCTCCACATAGTAGTCGTGAATGGAGGTTTCGTAGTACGCAAAGCTCCTCTTATCAAGGGTAAAGGAAACAGTCTTTTTCTCCCCGGGCTCAAGCTCAATCTTCGTGAACCCTTTCAGTTCCTTCAAAGGTCTCATAATACGGCAGTCATTGTCACTTACATAGAGCTGCACAACTTCTTTTCCCTTATATCTGCCCACGTTCCAGATATCAATTGAAACGGTGGCCGTGTCCTTATCGGAGATCCTGTCCTTGTCGATCCTGATATCCATGTACTCAAACTCGGTGTAAGTAAGTCCGAATCCGAACGGGAAAAGAACCTGCCTTCTTGTCTTCTCATAGAATCTGTAACCGATAAAGATTCCCTCAGCATATATCGGGTTGCCATGATCCCCCGGGAAATTGAGATAGCTTGGGTTATCAGAGAGCTTAACTGGATAGGTCTCCGAAAGCTTTCCGGACGGATTGACCTCACCCCAGAGGAGCCTGACGGCTGCCTCGCCAACGCCGTCCCCGGCAAGGAACATGTCAAGGACCGCATCAACACTGTCAATCCACGGCATTGCAACAGGAGCGCCGTTGTGCAGCACAACAACTGTCTTCTTGCCAAGATGTGAGAGCTCATCGATCAGCTTATCCTGCTCAGCGGGAAGATTGATGTCTGTTCTGTCAAACCCTTCGGACTCATAGGAACCGGGAAGTCCTACAAATATCACGATCACATCTGCGCCTTCTGCCGCATCCACAGCCTCCTGGCGAAGTATGTGGCTGTTCTTCCTATCCTTCGTATCATACCCTCTTACAAAAGAAACACCTCTGCCTTCGGCAGCATCCAGTGCATCAGATACAAAGGCGCTGTTAATGTGTGATGATCCCGAGCCCTGGTATCTGGGCTTTTGAGCAAATTCTCCGACGAACAGTACCTTTTTGCCCTTCTTAATGGGAAGTACACGGTTATTCTTTAAAAGAACAGCGCTGTTCTCCGCAACTTCTCTGGCAAATTCATAGTCCGCCTTCCTCGTTGCGTCACTTGAAGGCTCATACTTTTCAGCCTTATTCTCAAGCGTCCAGAAGAAAGTATTCAGTATCCTCTCAGCCGCTCTGTCTACCTTTTCCTCGTCCAGCTCACCGCTTTTTACAGCTTCTACTATGGCGTTTTTGTGTTCATCGGTGCCGCCTGGCATCACAAGGTCAAGACCGGCCTCAACGCCTTCTTTTGGCCCCTTTCCTGCGCCCCAGTCCGTAACCACAAAGCCGCTGAATCCGAACTTGTCCCTCAGAACATCCGTCAGCATGTATTTGTTCTCGGATAGATAAGTGCCGTTGAGCTGATTGTATGAACACATTATGGACTTTGGATCAGCTTCTTTGATCATGAGTTCAAAAGCTGTGAGATATATCTCAAAAAGAGTCCTCTCATCAACGGTTGAATTGCCGGACATCCTCCTGTATTCCTGGTTATTGGTCGCAAAATGCTTGGGGCAGGCAGATACTCCCCTGGACTGAACGCCCTTTACAAGAGCCGCTGCCATCTTACCCGCAAGGTACGGATCCTCCGAGAAGTACTCGAAATTCCTTCCGCACACGGGGCTCCTCTTCATATTAAGTCCGGGGCCCAGGAGCATGCTCACATCTTCCCTTCTGCACTCAGCTCCGAGAACCTCTCCAAGCTTCATGGCCAGGTCCGTATCAAAGCTGGATGCAACCGCACTTGCCGTGGGATAGCAGACAGTGCTGATACTGCCGTTGATGCCGAGGTGATCCGGTTTTCCCTCCTGCTTTCGCAGGCCGTTTGGCCCATCGCACATCATAAATTCGGGCAGATCAAGCCTCTCCACCCCGTGAGTGTGCCAGAAATCGCTTCCGGAAAGGATTGAAGCCTTCTCCTCAAGTGTCATTTTTGCGATCATTTCTTTTGCGTTCATTAGCGTATCCTCCAGTGTTTATGCCGCTTTGCAGATTTACAGTAACGTTATTGCGCGAAAAGATAAAATTTGTGTAAATTAATTTCATAAAATTTTAATGAATTAAAGTGTAAAAAACCCGCATATTTACTAGCTTTGTCGGGGTTGATGGTATATAATTATCCCATTAAATGAAATTAAATTGTGAAGTAAAAACAGGTTGTCAGGAACTGATTTTCACAGATCATTAATTTCAAACTTATTTCTTATGAGATGGAGGAATTGAATATGAGACGTTCCGCGAAGAGCAGACAGACAATGAGCCAGAGCAGCATCGCTATCATGGCCGACGCAATCAAGGCAAAGGAGCAGAACCTTTCATACGGAAAGTTTAAAGCACTTGACCTAATGGGCGCAGGAAGCATGTCAGAACTCCAGTATAGCACAGAGTATCAGGTACATTCATCAGTCCTGGTGCGCAACATACATCCCACTGAGGAAAAGAAAGCGGTAGCCTTCGTTAAAATAAGAGCATAAGAATTCCGAACAACTAAATATGGTTTTCAAAAGACATGGGCATCTGCTCATGTCTTTTTTATTCAGATCACTTCTGTACCCGTATCCTCTCATCCCCCGCCAGGTAGCTCAAAAGAGCCTGCCTTGCATGTTCCTTGTCAGTGGCCTCCACAGTCACAGTAAATCGGTAGGTGTGTTTCTTCATTCCCTCTTTTTCTCTCTTCTCTTCGGCCTCCTTGAGAGACCTGTCCCTGGTGTCCTCGCTTGTCATGTCCATGATGTCTTCAACAGCAAATTTCTTGAACTGCTCCTTGTGCTTTTCATCTTCTGCGAGGTACTTCTCAATAAGCGCAAGAGTATTGCCAAGGTTTAAGTATTCACCATGGAGAAACGACTCCAGATCGAGCATCTCATTTTCTTTTTCTTCAGAATCATCATTCCAGGAAAGAACTTTTTCCGCGATCTTCTTGCTGCTCCCCTCCTTGATCTGCCACTCGGAGAGATACCACTTCCAGATCTGCAGTCTCATCCTGTTGACATCCGCATCTGAAAGCTCAGCCATCTTCTGGCAGGCATGCCGCACACCCCTTGAAACAATTTCGCTGGGCGTACTTGTGATGTCATAGGACCTGTCCTGAATGATCCTGTGCTTCAAAGTATTCTCTATTGTAATTCCCAGTTCATTATCAGAAATAAGTTTAAGGAAGAGTGAGTAATCCCCATGTCTTGCAATGACAACAGGTCTCTCCCGGAGTATGTTTGTCTTAAGCTCCGAGAAAGACTTGACCACATCATCATTCTGAATATATCTGAAAAGTCTGCTCATCTATTCCTCCGGCTTCCATTACTTGCTAAGGAAGCTCAGTTTCTTAAAATCTTCTATTCTGCAGGGCCTTCCGAAATAGTACCCCATCAGGTCAGAGACGGGATACTGATTTGCAATCCTAAGCTGCTCCTCATCCTCTATACCTGTAAAGCAGGTTCTGATACCAAGCTTGTGGGTAAAAGAAGTAACTGCCTCTATCATATATTTCACAGTGAGATTGTCCGCTATAGGACCCGTGAGGGACGGAACAAGGCTCACCAGATCCACTGTAAGGCTCATAATTATATCAAGTGATGCAAAGTCCACACAGTCAACTCCGACCTTGATGCCGCAGGACTTGATGAACTCGATCTGGCTCTTTAAGTGCTCCATTCCAAGCTGTCTGCTTGAAGCAGTCATATTGAGGCACAGTCCCGTTGCCGGATAATTGGTCTTCCTGAGTATCTCCAAAAGGGTCGTTCTGAACTCAGATCTCTCAAGCTGCATGAACGCGAGATTGACGCTCAGGTAGAAATCCCTGTTGTTCTTCCTTATCTCAAGTGCGTCTCTCAAGGCATTTTCCAGAATCCAGTTGCCAAGAAGATAGAACACCGGGTCCTGCTCAAGCCAGGGCACAAATTCTGCGGGCGAAACAACTCCATAGGGCTCCTTCTTCCACCGAAGAAAGACTTCCATTCCCACCAGATGGGCATTGGCGGCAGAAATGATCGGCTGATACTCCAGGTAGAAGCCCTCGAAATTATTGAGTACACATTTTCTTACTTCATCGACCAGCTCAATGCTGCTCCTGTTGTTGTCCATCTCATCGTTGTGGAAGATGATGAGATTGCCGTGCTTCTGAGTCTTGGAATAATCAAGAGCATATTTGGCGCTTGTGTAGATTGAGTGCTCATCCACATCGAAGTTGTCGCAGACGATCATTCCGCCTGCAAGCTCCGCTCCTATCTTGTTACCGGATACAAGAAGTGACTCCCTGGTATACTCCCTCATCCTGCCATAGATTCTTTTGATATCATCTACGGACAGTTCCTCGGAAATAAATGCCAGCGTCGTTCCATCGCCCCTGAAAACTCTTCCCTGGCTCTTTCCCTCCTGAAGTATCTTCTTGCCCGTTGCACGAAGGATGTTGTTACCGGTCATATAGCCATAGCGCCTGTTCACATCACCGAAATCGAGGAAGTTGATCAGAAGTATGGAATATGACTTTTTGCTTGCTTTGAGCTGCCTCATGAAGTTGAGCATCTCATACTGGTTGGGCAAAAGAGTTATGGGATCGCTGTTGTCCACGATACCCTTGTTGATAATAGAACATGCGTAAAAGACAGGTCGTCCTGCGTAGTCCTTGATGACCACGCCCCTGGCTGCACAGATCACATATTCACCGTTCTTGTTTTTGGCTCTGTATTCAAAGGTGGGATCAGCTTTCTTCCCGGAATAGACAACCTGCAGATACTCTGCGTACTTGTCCTTGTCATCAGGATGGATCCTGCTCTCCCACACAAACGAAGCGTTGTAGATATATTCCCCCGCGAGTCCAAAATACTCCACAGCATTGGGCGACCACCTGGATATGTTCTTCTGCATGTCATACACATAAACATACCGGCTTCGCGACGTCACTGCGAAAGTATCAAAGATTCTGTTTATTGTGTCAAAATTTCCTCCCGGCATCTTAAAAATCTCCGTCCTCAGCTAAAGAAGAGCTCATCTTCCCGGTGTGGTCCCCCTACCTCCATCGGCAGCCCTCTTTGCCTTCATCATTCTCTTGTTGTAGTACATGTTTTCGTCTGCCTTCTTCACCACGTCAGCAAACTCGCTTCCGTCTTCAGGGCATCTTGCAAAGCCTGCACTGATGGAAACATTAAGTTTGATATCTCCCAAAACCACTTCCCTGGCAACATTCTGCCTCATTCTTGCGATAACGCCCTCATAAAACTTCTTGTCGTGTGTACCGTGGATTACTACAACGAATTCATCACCGCCGATACGGAAGGCCTTGTCCTTCTCTCTTATGCTGTTCTGCAGCCTCTTGGCGGTTACATTCAGAAGCCCGTCCCCGGTTTCATGACCGTAAGTATCGTTGACCTGTTTAAAGTCATTGAGATCCATGAAAATAAGTCCATAGGGGAGTTTCTTTCTTGAGAGCTCCTCCATGTGTTCATGATAGCTCCTCGGGTTGTTGAGGTTAGTAAGCGCATCCCTGTAGGAGTAGACCTCAAGTTCCTTGGAATACTGCCGCATGGATGAAAACGCGGCTGCAGCAAGAGCAGCAAGTGCACTCATGAGTACGGCAATGAAAAGAGCCGCCAGTATCTCTAAGTTGTTCATCCAATTGGTCTCAGGAGCAATAGCAAGAAGCCAGTAACCGCCTCCCACAGTACTTATCATGGATTCTACCGGCGATGGGAGTTCTTTTTCCGAGTGCTCAATGATGATCCTGTCCTCACCTGTAATGGCGTTGTAGCCTATGATCTTGTACTCATATCTGCTTTCTGTAAACCTGTTCAGATCCACGGGGTCAAGAAATCTTGAAAGACTCAGCGTAACCGATGCAAAGCCCCAGAAATTGGCTTCAGATACTCCCCCTGTATATATCGGCCTTCTTATGACAATTCCATAGCTCCCATCGTCAAGAAATGTGGGCGCAATAATTACAGGAACGCCCGACATCTTGCTGTAGTCCGCATATACGCCCTGTGCGCTGTCCTGAAAAAGATTCTCACGCTCTCCGATCCCGTTGTCCAGAGGATACTTATAACTGGTAACTCCGGCAGGCGCAAGAGAAATATCAATTATGTCCAGATAGTCGTCAAAGACTTCCTCGGCGATAACCTGAAAGCTCTCACTGGTAATCACACCTCTGCTGCTGGAAACCTCAATCTCCAGCATTCTGGTGATGTATTCCCTGCTTTGGATCTCAGCCTGTATGTTGCCGGCCACAGTATCTGCAAGGAACTGTGCCCTCTCTCTTCTTGATGAAGCCGTTGTGGTCAGGTAATAAACCGCAACACTTGTAGTAATTGCAAGTGCTATCACGAAAGTAAGAAGACCTGCTGTTATGCTTTTCTTTTTCATCTATGCCCCTCACATAAAAGAAAGATTTATCGCATGAAAAATGCGGTATTCATACTTATACATAATAAGTTTATCATACTTTGACCCTCCCGGAAAAGTATTGTATCATTGAAGAATGGCCGGGGTTACCGGGTGCAAAAGATGCAGAACCCTGCAGCCATAACTAAACAGCTAATAAGGGAGTACAACATCATGGAAGAATCAAAAAGCGTTTCCCGTGGAAAAGTCATAATCCGCACCAGTATCATAGGCATTATCACCAACATTCTGCTGGCAGGCTTTAAGCTGATGGTCGGCTTCATATCAGGCTCCATCGCCATTGTGCTCGATGCCGTCAACAACTTAAGCGATGCCCTTTCGTCTGTTATTACCATAATAGGCACTGCACTTGCGGGCAAGGCTCCTGACAAGAAGCACCCCTACGGCTACGGAAGGATCGAGTACTTAAGCGCCATGACCATATCTGTCATCGTTCTGTATGCCGGTCTTACTTCCTTTGTAGAGTCGGTTAAGTCGATCTTTAATCCAGAGCCTGCCGAGTACGGCACAGTCACTCTTATAATCGTGGCAGTCGCCGTAGTTGTGAAGCTCCTTCTCGGACAGTTCTTTATTAACACAGGCAGCAAAGTGTCATCGGAATCCCTTGTAGCATCAGGAAAGGATGCCAGATTTGACTCCATCATATCTGCTGCAACTCTCGTGGCTGCCATAATCTTTATCGTATCGGGTCTTTCTGTTGAGGCCTACCTTGCTGCCATCATCGCAGCTGTAATGATCAAATCTGCCCTCGGGATGCTAAGGGATACCATAAGTGAGATCCTCGGTGAAAGGATAGATCCCACGCTTTCCAAGGAAGTAAAAAACACCATCAAGTCAATCGATGGTGTTCAGGGTGCATATGATCTTGTATTTTCAGATTACGGTCCCGACAGGGTAATGGCCTCTGTGCACATCGAGATCCCCGATACCTTCACAGCTGACAAGATCGATGAGATCACCCGCGAGATTCAGGAAAAAGTCTACACAGTGCACAACATAACACTGATCTCCATCGGTATCTACTCAGTCAATACCAGAGATGAGAACACGGTTGCCATGAGAAATGCCATATCAAAAGCAGCAACCGCGCACCCGGAAGTGCTCCAGATGCACGGCTTCTTTGTTGATTATGTTCGCAAGGTCATCCGCTTCGACCTTGTTCTTGACTTCGTTCCCAACAACCACGAGATCTACAGGCAGGCTCTTTCCGATATTCAGAAGCTATACCCCGAATATCAGATAATTGCCAACATGGATGTAAGCTACAGTGATTAAGCCTTGTTATCAAGCAGCCAGTAGAAATCATGTGCCGGAACAGTGACGTTCTTGGCATCAAACTGTTTTCCCGTAAGGAGGTTCTTGTAACCTCCTTCTTCGTTTATATAGGCAATTTCGTCATAGTCTCCGAAGTTGAAAAGGGCTATCAGCTTCTCCCCTTCGCAGTACCTTCCGACGCCCAGAACATGGTCATTGTAAGTCTCGATCACCCAGGCATCCGCAGAGCTCTTGAATACCCTGTGCTTCTTTCTTAAGGTCACAAGCTTTTTGATCGAGCTAAAGAGCTGCTGCTGTCTCGTGCCTCTCTTTTTGCGCTTCGCAGCGCTCTCCCAGTCAAAATTCCCACGGTGGAGATACCTGCTGTCCCCCGCCTTTACAGGATCGTTGTGATATCCATAGTCGTTGAGCTGTCCAAGTTCATCGCCGCTGTACAGTACCGGAATCCCGCTCTGTGTCAGCAGAAATGCGTGGAGCATCACATCAAGTTTAATTGCCCAGGCGAGCTTATCCATGTTCTGCTCGTACTCGGCAGCCTCAATTCCGCAAAGGGAAGCTGTGGTACCACAGAGCCGTGCATCGCCCAGCGCAGGGTCATCGTTGTATAATTCCCCCCTGGATGAGGACTCATACATCGCTCCCCTCAGGTAGTCGTTGAGATATTTTTTGTGGGGTATCTGGCTCACGCCGAAAGCCTTGAGAAAATCGTAATCAAGTCCCCAGCCGATGTCATCGTGACACCTTAAGTAGTTTAAAAAGGTGTACTGCTTGGGAAGTGCAAACAGTATTCCCATCTGGTGCTTTAAGAGCCTCACATCCTTGACTGCAACCGTATGCCAGGTGCTTGCCATTGTGGTCACGTTGTAGAGCATCTGACACTCAGGCTTTTCCAGAGTTCCAAAGTACGGAACAACCTTGGATGGCTCCATGACAACCTCTCCCAGGAATAAAGTTCCGGGGCATACGATCTTGGCCGCTATGTGCATCATCCTTACAAGAGTGTGAACCTGAGGAAGATTTCTGCAGCTGGTACCCAGAGTCTTCCAGATGTAAGGAACAGCATCAAGCCTTATGATCCCCACACCCTGATTGCACAGATAGAGCATATTGGCTGTCATGTCATTGAACACCGTAGGATTCCTGTAATTAAGGTCCCACTGATAGGTATAAAAAGTGGTCATGACAACCTTGCCGGCCTCGCTGCACCAGATGAAATTCCCCGGTGCTGTCTGAGGAAATACCTGTGGTACGGTCTCCTCATAGGCATTCGGCTCGTTCCAGTCGTCAAAGAAGAAGTACCTGTCCTGGAACTCTTTTTCCCCGTGCCTTGCCCTGACTGCCCACTCGTGGTCCTCGCTGGTGTGGTTCATTACAAAATCAAGGCACAGACTCATGCCGCGCTTTCTGCACTCCTTGGAAAGATCAGACAGATCCTTCATGGTACCAAGTTCGGGCTGTACCTTTCTGAAGTCAGATACAGCATATCCCCCGTCGCTTCTCTCCTTGGGGCTCTCAAGAAGAGGCATCAGATGAATGTAGTTGACGCCGCACTCCTCTATGTAGTCAAGATGCTCCCCGACGCCCTTTAAAGTCCCCGCAAAGCAGTTTGTGTACATCAGCATGCCAAGCATGTCGCTGCCCTTATACCAGTCGGGATCAGCCTCTTTTTCGGCATCCCACTTTTTCAGATCCTTATCTCTTTTTTTGTAAAAGTCATAGAGCATGGACACAAAATACTCATACGCCTGCTCATTGTTGTAGTAAAGCTCATTGTAGAGCCACTTCAGTTCATCGCCATACTTGGAGAGTCTCTCCTCAAATACTGGATCTTTTTTAGCCAATTCTATTCCTCCGCTTCAAACATATAAAGTCTCGTGTCTCCGGTGCGCATTATCCTGGTGTTTTCACAGTATCCGGTGCCCGCAAAGGATGCATTGAGTCCAAGTCCCCTGCCCATAAGAGCTGCGCCTGTCGCCTCTTCCTTCTGGGCTTCGCCCTTCATGGGCTTTAGCTTGTCGATCATATGGTGAATGAGCCCGTCCTGCCTGACATGAACGGGTGCCATGGTATTGACCAGACTTCCGAAATCCATCACGGTAAGCGGCACAACCCTGTTCTCAACGCGGTAGACCATATCCTCATCAAGACCTCTTGCCCTGATACATCTGTAGTCATTGTTCGGTGTGGCGTGCTTTTCAACCGCAAAAGCCACAGCCCTCTTCCTGTCCCTTGAGACAATGATATATCCGTCATCGGGGAGCCTGTAATAGTCTCCGAACTGGAAGACATCTCTCCACTTCTTGTAATATGACACCTGATCTGCTATCACCTGTCTGTCCCGGTCACTCATCTCGCTGATACTGAGCTCATAACCAAAGCATCCTGCGGCCGCGATCTCAAACCTTGTCTCAAGGGATGAACTGTTAAGCGTCTGATGGTTAGGGCAGGCCGATACGTGGGCTCCCACCGTGCTTGCAGGATAGCCGTAGCTGTATCCTCTCTGGATATCCAGTCTGCAGAAGGCGTCTGTGTCATCAGATCCCCAAATCTGCGGGAAGTAGGAAAGAATACCAAGATCAAACCTGTTTCCTCCCGCCGAGCATCCCTCAAACAGTATGTCGGGGAAGCTCTCAGTCAGCTCCTTCATCACCCTGTACAGTCCGATGTAGTATCTGTGCTGGAACTCGCCCTGTCTGTCTGCATCGAGAGCCGTCGAGAATCTGTCCGAGAATATCCTGTTCATATCCCACTTGACATAGGATATCTTCCCTGCGGAAAAGACCTTCTTCATGGCATCAATTATATAGTCCTGAACCTCTTTTCTTGTGAGGTCAAGGTTCATCTGAAATCTGCCCTTGGTGTGCGGATGACCCGGAACCTGCACAGCCCAGTCGGGGTGTGCCCTGTAGAGATCCGAATCCTCATTGACCATCTCCGGCTCAACCCAGAGTCCAAAGAGTATCCCAAGGTCTGTTATCTTCTCCGAGAGCTCTTTTAATCCGCCCGGCAGCTTTTTCTTGTTCTCATACCAGTCGCCCAGTGATCTGTGGTCGTCATTGCGGTTTCCAAACCATCCGTCGTCCATGACAAAGAGCTCGATACCGCACTTTTTGGCATCCTTAGCAAGAGATATAAGTGACCCCTGCGTGAAGTTGAAGTAATTGGCTTCCCAGCTGTTTATGAGAACCGGGCGAACCTTGTCACGCCAGGTTCCCCTTACGACATGTTTTCTCACAAACTCATGCATGTTCCTGCTCATGCCGTTATAGCCATCAGCAGAGTAAGTCATCACCGCCTCCGGTGCTTCAAAGGACTGCTTGTGTGAAAGTGTCCAGTTAAAGCCCACGGGCTGTATGCCTGTAACAAAGCGGCTTATATTCGATCCGTTGGAAGAAAGAGCCTCATAGTGGTTGCCGCTGTATATAAGGTTAAAGCCGTAGCACTCACCCTTGTCCTCAGTGGTGTCCTCAAAGCTCACCATCACAAAGGGATTGGACCTTGATCCCGATTCTCCTGCAGCAAGTTCTTCACTTACAACCTTGCCCGCCTTGCAGACAGAGTCGGATCTGCCCATCTCGTATGCCCATCTTCCGTGGAAGGAGGTGAACTTAAGTCCTGTCTCGTAGAAATCAACACTTGCGCTAAGGAGTCTTTCTATCCTTACATTGTCACTCGAATCATTGTAAATGACGGCACTTCTGGTTATGGTGTCACAGTCGGGAAAAACAGTATAGATAAGCTCAAGTCTTGTGGCATACTCCCTGTCGGCAAGCCTTATCACAAGATGCTCTGCACTGTTTGTGTCATCATAGGAAGAAGGCAGGGTTTCAAGAGCTCTTTTGCCCTTTTTGACTTCATAATCATAAAAAAGAAAATCCACTGTGGATGAACCATCAGGATAGACAAGTTCAACAAAAGGCTCCCTTATATCACCCTTTCCAAAAGAGGACATCTCAAGTCCCATCATCTCAAGGGCAAGATTCGGATGCTCATCGGAGTAGTAGTTCATGTTGCCGCCGCAGAAATCGTGCTTTGGCGCTATTGCCTTCGCGATTTGCGCAATAAGCTCCTTATCCTTGGACTCCAGATCCAGCTCTTTTCTCATCTTCTCATACTTTCCTGCGGAAAAGAGTGACCTGCCGAAATGCAGGTGCTCCAGATGCCCTGAATCCAGCTTTCTGAACATATATGAAACGTTTGCTGTCTGCAAGAGAAACAGCCTTCCGTCAGCATAGATCATTTTCCTATCCTCCAACTTCTATACAATATCTGATATATCAGGCTTTGAGGCCATTTATGATGATGTCGATCATCTCATTGAGCGCTTCCTCATATGTAAGGTCCGTCTTACTCAGTTCCTCGGTACTCAGGAACTTCTCTATGGCACCTTCAATCGTAAGCTTTACAACAGGAATCGGCACCTTTTTGAGCCTTCCCATATCCATGGCCTGTCTAAGGAGCTTCTCAGTCTCCTCCCAGTCGGATTCTACCCTTCCCGCCACTCTGTTGTACACGTTCGGGTACTTGTCCCGAAGCTGATAGACCATCCTGAAATCGATATTCCTATAGTTGTCAGGAAGGCACACAATGACTTTCGAGAGCTTATCCACTATATCCAGAGACTCATCCCGGATAATCTCTGCCTCTTTTTCCTTGATGGCAGCAAACCCGTAATCAACCGTAGCAAAAAACAGTTCATCCTTATCATCAAATTCCTTATAGATGGTCTTTTTGCTGATGTGCAGCTCCCTGGAAATGTCATCCATGGTGAACTTCATTCCCTTCTGGTTGAACTGATTTATGACAGAGTCCATGATACTTTTACGCAGATTCTCCATATTACCTCCTAGTGAATAATTTACCCCGTCAGTTATTAGATAAAAGCATTCCTCTTCTTGGCACGCTTTCGCTCCTCTCGTCTGGCAGCGGTACATGTCTCGCAGGCGAGGGGAGTGCAAACGTCCTCAAATCGTCCCTGAAATTCATCCCGGTCTATGCACACGCCCGTATCATTCAAAAAAGTATAAATTTTAAGCAAGTACTCTCTTAAGGTACTCCCAAACGTTGGCGGTTGACTTAACTGACAGGCGCTCCTTGGGGGAGTGGATGTCCTGCATGTCAGGACCTATTGAGA